>JBBSMV010000194.1:0-5872 GCA_038232975.1 Rhodothermales bacterium | reverse complement strand
GGAGCTGGTCGCGGCCCTGACGGGCATGGGTTACAGCGAGGAGCAGATCACCGAGGCCTTCGACGAGCCGCTCGACATGGCCTCCGTCGCGGGTCCGGGCGGCATCGCCACGCCGTTCATCACGGGCGAGCCGAACGACGGCGGGGAGACCCCCTGACTGACGGAGCGCTCGTTCGCCTCCTCCCTCAGTAGTACCAAGCGCCCGGCTCCCCTCGCGGAGGCCGGGCGCTTCTGTTGATGGCCACCATCACGCGCCACAGCGCGACGTCGCTGCCGTCGCCAGGCTGAACCCGTATAAGGCACTGGGCACCTGAGATGCCAGCCGGAATAGGGACGCCTTTTGGCCTTTACGCGGTGCAGGGCTGCATCCAGCTTCGGGTAGAAAGGCGCTCGGCAGCGATTCGCCGCGGCGTGGGCACCACGTGGGCACCAGGAGGAGTGCTCGTCCCGTCGTCCTAGCCGCATTTTTATATTTCCTGCCCGGTGCTTATTTTGGATGCTTACCTTCCGCACGCCACGCCCCCCAGGGCCGAAGGCTCTCTGGAAACCGACAGGGGCATTGCCCCGGTGCCGACGACCCTCCGCAACCTACCCACCAGCAACCCGGACCTATGTCTGAACCCACCCTCCCACACGACGAGCTCCGAAACGACCGGCGCTCCTTCCTCAAGATCGCCGGCATCGGCGGGGTCGCCCTCGTCGCCGCTGGCTGTGACTCCGGCGACCCCGATCCCATCACGCCCGGAGAGTTCACCAGCCTCATGGGCAGGATCACGGTGGCGGCCGAAGACGACCCGGGCCGGTCGCCGGTCGCCGGAGTCACCGTCATCGCTACCTCGACCGACACCGGCATCCAGGGGACGCGGACCACGACGACCGACACCAACGGGATGTATACCTTCGAGGACCTTCCGGTGGGCACCTACACCGTCACGGTGGCGACCAAGAACTTCGTGACGGAGGACGTGATGGAGGAGGACGTGACCATCGCGCCGGGCAATACCGAGACCGTCGACTTCTCGCTCACGCCCGGCGGCGACATCGAGTTCGACTTCTCGAACGACTTCGGCGTGCTCAACTACGCCTACGCCCTCGAGCAACTCGAAGCCGCCTTCTACGCCACCGTCGTCAACGACGACGATTTCGAGGCGACGTTCGACGACGAGGACGAGCAGAGGATTCTGCGCGACCTCGCCGCGCACGAAGGCATCCACCGCGACTTCTTCGAGGCCGCCATCATCGGGGCCGGCGGTACGTTCGCCGCCCGGACGCTGCTGCCCGCCCTCACGCCGGACTTCGCAGCCATCGATTTCACTGACCGCGACGCGGTCCTCGACCAGTCTCTCGTCTTCGAGGACCTCGGTGTGGGTGCCTACAACGGGGCGGCGCAGTACCTCAGCGAGACCGAGGACGGGACGGGCTACCTCGTGCTGGCCGGCAAGATCGTCTCGGTCGAGGCGCGCCACGCTTCGGTGATTGCGGGTCTGATCATGGACAACGCGATTGCAGGCGAGGAGGTGATCGATGACATGGGCCTCGACCAGGCGCTGGCACCCGAAGAAGTGCTCACGGCGGCCAACGGTTTCCTCGAGAACGAGCTCTCTGCCATCAACACCTGATGCCTGCGCCGCAGGCTCCTCCCTCCGTGCACCTCCAGCACCTACCAACGCTATGAACTCCGACTTCCTCAAGACCCTCGACGCGCTCGACAACGCGCCCTCCTCGCGCCGCGAGGCGCTCCGCACGGCCGGCCGCCTCGGCGGGGCCGCCGCGCTCGCCGTCACGCCGCTCTACGCGATGGCGCGCGAGAGCTACGCCGCCAAGCGCAGCCTGAGCGCCGCCTATGGCCCGCAGGCCCACGACGTGCTCAACTACGCGCTCACGCTCGAGTACCTCGAGTACTTCTTCTACCTCCGCGCCGTCGGGAACGCAGACCTCATGCCCCCTAAAGGGGAAGAGGTCGAGGCGGAGGCCGATATCCCGGCTGACGTCCTGCCGCTCTTTCAGGAGATCCGCAACAACGAGCTGGCGCACGTCCGGGCGCTGACGACCGTCATCGAGGACCTCGAAGACCCACCGGGCGAACCGGTCATCTACGAGATGAGGGACTTCACCTACGAGGTGGACGGCACCGACGTGTTCAGCGACTACCAGCTCTTCCTGACGCTGGCACAGGGCTTCGAGGACACGGGCGTCCGCGCCTACAAGGGCCAGGCCCCAGCGCTCCAGGGCACGCCCTACCTCACGACGGCGCTCCAGATTCACTCGGTCGAGGCGCGCCACGCCGCCGCCGTCCGCCGCGTCCGTGGGCAGACCATCGGCAAAGACATTCAAGGCTGGATCCCGTTCGACCAGCCCGATGCCCCCGACGCGATCGAGGCGGTCTACGCGGACTCGATCAATGGCGGCCCGTTCCCGTCGGAGGCCAACACGACGCAGGGCGGGGTGGAGCTGGTGGCGGCGCTGATGGGGAGGGGCTACAGCGAGGAGGAGATCACGGAGGCGTTCGACGAGCCGCTCGACATGGACTCGGTCAATGCCATCGCCGGGCCGTTCATTACGGGCGAGCCGAACGACGGCGGGGAGACCCCCTGACCGGCGGGGGAGACCCTCTGACCGGCAGGGCGCTCCCCCTGGCTCGCTAGCACGCAAAGCGCCCGGCCTCCAGCACGGAGGTCGGGCGCTTCCGCTTTGGATCACTCCGAAGCGGGAAACAATCTACATCCCGCTCAGCTCGGCGGTGATGGTCCCGCCGCCCATCTGCGCCGGCATCGTCGAGACGCTGCGGACCGCCGTCCCGGTCGCGCGGTCGAGCCAGAGCGTCGTGTCCTCGTTCGAGTCGGCCTTGTCCATCTCTACCACCCACGCCGTGTAGGTCCCGGCGGGCACCGTGACCTCCTCCGTGCCGGTGACGCGCATCGTGTAGGCCGCGGTCCCCTGCTGGCCGGGGATGGGGTTGTAGGTCGCAAACGAGGCCGTGTAGCCCTCAGCCAGCGGCAGCGTGCTCAGGGCGACTTCGAGCGCCTGGTTGTCCACGACGATGGGCACGTCGAGCGCCGCGGTGAACGGCATCGTCTGGCCGCCCTGCGACACCTCGCCCTGCACCTCGCCCTCGGCGTAGGTGAGCATGATCGCGCCCGGCCCCTGCCGTATCTCCCGGTAGAGCGGCGCGAAGTCGCCGCGCGCGACGACGAACGAGTCCACGACGACCATGCTGCCCATCGCCGGCGGGAGCGCCGCGCGGTCCACGATGGCGAGCGCCGGCTGCCCGTCGTGCTCGACCGTGGTGACGGTGCGCGTCGGGTCCTGGAGGGCGATCTCCTGGCCCTGCACGTTCATCACGATGTCGTAGTGCAGCGTCGCCGAGGTGATCCGGCCGCCGTCGAACGGGAGGTCGTCCAGGTCGGCGGCCCCCATCGGGTCGGTGACGACGACAGTTGCCGGGTCCACGGTGATCGCGCGGAGCTTGCCCTCGATCTCGGGCGGCGCGCCTTCCTGCTCGCGCCCGCCGAGGTGCTCGGCGAGGAAGTCCTCGATGGCGACCATCATTGCGAGCCGGTTCTCCTCGCCCCGGAACCCGTGGCCTTCGTCGGGGGCGACGAGGTACGCGACCGGGTAGCTGCGGTCGCGGAGGGCGACGACGATCTGGTCGGCCTCGCGCTGCTTGACGCGCGGGTCGTTCGCGCCCTGGATCACGAGCAGCGGCGTCGTGATCCGGTCGGCGAAGTTCAGTGGGCTTTGGGCCTCGAGCTGGGCGCGGCCCTCAGCGGTCTCCGGGTTGCCCATCCGCTCGTGGAAGATGACGCGGCCGGCCTCCCAGTAGGGCGGGATGGACTCGAGGAGCGTGATCAGGTTGCTCGGGCCGACGATGTCCACGGCGGCGGCGTAGAGGTCCGGCGTGAACGCCACCCCGGCGAGCGTCGCGTAGCCGCCGTAGGAGCCGCCCATGATCCCGACGCGCTCGGGGTCGGCGATCCCCTGGTCAATGAGGTACTGCACGCCGTCGGTGAGGTCGTGCTGCATCGCGCCCGTGCCCCACTGCCGGTTGCCGGCGTTGAGGAACGCCTTGCCGTAGCCGGTGGAGCCGCGGAAGTTGGGCTGGAGCACCGCGTAGCCCCGGTTGGCGAGGAACTGCGCGAAGCTGTCGTAGCCGAACTCGTCGCGCGCCCACGGCCCGCCGTGCGGGAAGAGGATCGCCGGGAGGTTCTTCGGCTCGACGCCCTTCGGCAGCGTGAGGTAGGCCGGGATCTCTCGGCCGTCGCGGGCCGTGTAGCGGACCGCCTGCATCGTCGCCATGTGCTCGACCGGCAGCTCGGGGCGCGAGGTGTAGAGCTTCTCGACGGTCCGCGCCTCGCGGTTGAAGAGGTAGACCGAGCCGGGGTCCACGTCGCGCGTCACCGAGACCGTCATCAGCCGGTCGTCGTTGGTCATGCTGCCGGGGTAGAGCTCGCCCTCGGGGAGGTTCGCCCGGAGGAAGGCGAGGTCGGCCGCCATCTCGTCGGTCTTCGGGTAGAGCCGGACGCGGTCGCCGACGTAGTAGGTCAGCACGAGCTCGTCGGTCTCGTTCGAGAAGACGGTCCCGCCGAAGTCCACCTGCCCCTCGGGGTCGCGCTCGACGAGCGTCTCCTCGCCGGTGGCCGGGTCGAAGAGGACCAGCTCGGTGAGGTCGCGCTCGCCCTTGTTGGTCTCCATGTAGACGTGGCGGCCGTCGGGGTGGTAGCGCACCGGCCCGCACGCCTCCTCGACCGAGCACGTGTAGACCGGCACCGGCTCCAGCGCCAGGTCCTCGCCGACCCGGAGGATCTCGGTCGAGCCGTCGGAGGCGGTGCGGACGGCGAGGCGGACGTTGCCGTTGAGGTCGGTCTGCCAGCCGGCGATGCGCTCGGTGTTCTCGATCAGCAGGTCGCGCTCGCCGGTCTCGAGGTTGAGGCGGTAGACGTCGTGCCACGCCGGGTCGCGGTCGTTGAGGCCGATGACGATCTCGTTCGGCGTGTTCTCGGGCGTGGCGTAGATGAGGGCGCGGACCCCGTCGAGCGGCGTGAGGTCGCGCGCCGGGGGGACGCCCGTGGCCGGCTCGGCCTCGGCCGAAGGGTTGACGGCGTAGACGTGGTAGTTCTCGTCGCCGCCCTTGTCCTGGACGTAGAGGACATAGCGGCCGTCCTCGCTCCAGAAGTAGCCGGGGACGGGGCGCTCGTCGGCCGTCAGCGGCCGGGCCGCGTCGAACGGCTCGCCGAGGCCCTTGACCCAGACGTTCATCACGTCCTCACCGCCGGCATCGGCGGCGTAAGGTTTGAGGAACGTGAGGTACTGCCCGTCGGGCGAGACCTGCCCGCCGGCGATCTCGGGGTCGCCGAAGAACACCGCGCGGTCGAGGAGCGGGGGAAGCTGGGCGGCGGCCGGGTGGGCCGTGGCGGCGAGCGCGAGCAGGAGGAGGAAGCGGAACAGGGGATGCATGGCGGTGCAGGATTGGCGGAAGAGGAGAGAGAAGATAGGGCATCGTTACGACGAACCGGCCGGGTGGTTACGCCGGGTTCCGCCCCCCGCGTCGTCGCGGGAATGAAAGAGGTTCAGCGGTCGCCCCGGTCTGAAGGAGGGCGGGTGCTCCGAGGTCGAGGCGGACGAGGTGCTCCAGGAGCAGCACGGCCCAGACCGGATTGAGCAGCGCCAGGACGCGCCCGACGTTGCTCCCGATCCCGGCGATGTACCCGACGAGAAAGAGCGCGAGCGCGGCGCACACCGCGTGCGGGAGGTACGGCGAGCGCTCCGCCGCCGGCCTCCGCCGCCACAGCCCGGCCGCCAGCAGGACCGTCAGCCCGGCGAGGTTCTGCGAGAGGAGGCCCATCATGAAGAAGTCGGGGTCGAGGAAGCCGAG
>JBBSMV010000193.1:0-5873 GCA_038232975.1 Rhodothermales bacterium | reverse complement strand
GGTGTCGGACCTGTTTCTGCCGGTCGCCGGGACGGTGACCGCGATCAACGAGGCGCTCGACGCCGCGCCGGAGACGGTCAACCAGGACCCCTACGGCGAGGGCTGGCTCGTCCGGATGGAGCCGCGCGACGCCGCCGAGGTCGAGGCCCTGATGGACGCCGACGCCTACCGGCACATGATCGGCGCGGACGCCTGAGGTCGCCCCGCGCCGACCGCCACCTGTAGGGGCGACGCATGCGTCGCCCCTACGTCATTTCATCCCGCCATGCACGAAACCATCGTCATCCTCGACTTCGGCTCGCAGACGACGCAGCTCATCGCGCGGCGCGTCCGCGAGGCCGGCGTCTACTGCGAAATCCACCCCTGCACGCTGCCGGCCGCCGAGGTCGCGGCGCTCCGGCCGAGCGGCCTGGTCCTCTCCGGCGGCCCGTGCTCGGTCTACGATGACGGTGCGCCCTACCTCGACCCAGCCCTCCTCGCGCTCGAAGATGAGGCGGGCCCGGTGCCGGTCCTGGGCATCTGCTACGGCCTTCAGGCGCTCGCGCACGAACTGGGCGGCGTCGTCGAGCGCGCTGACCGCCGCGAGTTCGGCCGCTCGCACCTGATAGTGGACGAAGAGGCCGACCTCTTCCACGACATCCCCGACGGCTCGACCGTGTGGATGAGCCACGGCGACCATCTGACCCGCCTCCCCGACGGCTTCCGCACGATTGCCCACACCGAGAACGCCCCGATTGCCGCCGTCGCCGCCGCCGGGCAGCCCGTCTTCGGCGTGCAGTTCCACCCCGAGGTCGTCCACACCGAGCACGGGCGCAAGCTCGTCGAGAACTTCGTCTACCGCGTCTGCGGCTGCGCCGGCGACTGGTCGGCGGCCTCGTTCATCGAAGACAAGACGTGCGAGATTCAGCGCGAGGTCGGCAGCGCCCACGTCGTCCTCGGGCTCTCCGGTGGGGTGGACTCGTCGGTCTCCGCCGTGCTCCTCCACGAGGCCATCGGAGACCAGCTCACGTGCATCTTCGTCGACACCGGGCTGCTCCGCAAGGACGAGCGCGCCGAGGTCGAAGGGACCTTCCGCGAGCACTTCCACATCAACCTGATCGCGGTTGATGCCGCGGCCGAGTTCATGGAGGCGCTGGAAGGAATCGAGGACCCGGAGCGCAAGCGCAAGATCATCGGCCGGACCTTCATCGAGGTCTTCGAGGAGGCGACCGAGGCCATCACCGAGCGCCTCGGCACCAAGCCGAGGTTTCTCGCGCAGGGCACGCTCTACCCCGACGTGATCGAGAGCGTCTCGTTCAAAGGCCCGAGCGCAACCATCAAGAGCCACCACAACGTCGGCGGCCTCCCCGAGGAGCTGGGCTTCGAGCTGTTGGAGCCGTTCCGCGAGCTGTTCAAGGACGAGGTCCGCGAGGTCGGCCGGCTGCTCGGCGTGCCGAAGAAGATCATCGGGCGGCACCCGTTCCCCGGCCCCGGCCTCGCCGTGCGCATCCTCGGCGCGGTGACGGCGGAGCACGTCGCGCTCCTCCAGGAGGCCGACGCCATCTTCATCGACGAGCTCAAGGCGCACGGGCTCTACGACGACGTGTGGCAGGCGTTCGTGGTGCTGCTGCCGGTGCAGTCGGTCGGGGTGATGGGCGACGCGCGGACCTACGAGAACGCGGCCGTCCTCCGCGCCGTCACGAGCGTGGACGGGATGACGGCGGATTGGGCGAAGCTGCCCTACGCCTTCCTCGGCGCGGTCTCGAACCGGATCATCAACGAGGTCCGCGGCATCAACCGCGTCGCCTACGACGTCTCCTCGAAGCCGCCCGCCACGATTGAGTGGGAGTGAGACGCACCTCCTGTGGCCGAGAGTTGAAACAAACCGGCAATAGTTGCGTATTGCGGCTCATCATCCCCAGTGGGCCTCACTCATCATCCCCAGTGGGCCTCACTCATCATCCCCAGTGGGCCTCACGAGGTCCCTGGCCCCCGCCGAGTTACGATCCGGCGGGTTTCTTTTTGGCGGTTTGAGATCGAGGGGAGCACGTTGCAGGTTCTCACGGAGGACGGCGACGGGGTGCGCTTCGAGCTGGGTCTTCCGTATCAGTCGCTGTAGGGTCGCCGAGGGGGTAAGCGCCAAAGGAGTCGAGGAAGAAGCGCTGAGGGATTGAAGGTTCGGCGTCGGGAGTGCTATTCTCCGGCGTCCGTCCTCTCTCTCCTTGTCGCCCGCCCCGATGCGCCTCTTCGCCACGCTGATTCTTCTCGTCCTCGCCGCGCCCTCGTCGGCGCAACCGTTCGAGGCCCCGGCGATCCCGGCGGCGGAGGCGGCCTTCGACCGGGGGCTGCGGGCCTACGAGGTCGGGCAGTACGACGAGGCCGCCCGCGCCTTCCGCCGCCTCGTCGAGGAGACCGCGTTCAACCAGCGGACGACGGCGGCGCAGCTCATGCTCGGCAAGGCGCTCTACGCCGGTGGCGACGCGGCCGGTGCCGTCGCGGCGATGACGGACTTCGTGCGGGAGTACCCGCGCAGCCGCTACCTCGAGGCGGCGCGCGACCTCCGCCGCGCTGCCGAGGACCGGCTCCGCGCGGTCGAGGCGCGGCCCGAGGCCACCGACCTCGGCATCGCGCTCCCGGCCAATGACGCGGACCTCGCCTTCTCGCAGGCGCTCTTCAACGGCATCCGCCTGGCCGTGGACGCCCACAACGCGGCGGAGCCGAACCGCCCCGTCCGGATGGTCTTCCGCAACACTGAAGGGTCCGAGCGCGGCGCGATGCGGGCCGTCGAAGACCTGAGCCGGGCGGGCGTCGAGCTCGTCATCGGGCCGCTCTACAGCGAGGAGGCGATGGCCGCCGGCGAGGCGGCGGAGCGCGAGCGGGTCCTCGTCGTCGCTCCGCTCGCCACCGAGGAGCGGGTGTCGGAGGGGCGGCGCTACGTGTTCCAGGCCAACCCGACGTTCGCGCAGCGCGGGCGCACGATGGCGCGCTACGCCGCCGCCCAGCACCCCGGCGCGGTCGGCGTCGTCGCGCAGTCCGGGACCATCGGGGCGACGATGGCCGAGGCGTTCCAGGTCGAGCTCGCGCGCGAAGGCGGGACCGTCGGGTTCGCCGAGCTGCTCTTCGACGAGCGGGCGTGGTTCCGCCTCGCCGAAGTCCTCAGCGACTCGGTGGGGGGACGGCTCGCCGACGTGGACGCGCTCTACCTCCCGGTCGCCGGGGCGGACGCGCCCGAGCAGGCCGCCGGAGCCTTGAAGAGCCTCGATCAGGCGCTGAGCGCCGACGAGCGCGGCCTGCTCCGCCTCTTCGGCAACACCGAGTGGGGACGGCTCGATGCCTCGCGCCCCCGCGCCGAGGGCTACGGCACCGTCTTCACCTCGGACTTCCACGCTGAGGAGGGGAGCACGGCCGTGCAGGACTTCGCCGCGCGCTACCGCGCGCTCGCCGGCCTCGCGCCGGACCGCCTCGCCTTCGCCGGCTACGACGTGACGCGGATGCTGCTCGGCCTCCTCGCCGAGCGCCGGAGCGAGGAGGCGCTGCCGGACCTGCTCCGCCGGGCGCGGCCCTACGCCGGCCTCGGCCACCGGATCGACTTCAGCCGGGGGAACGTGAACGAGGCGATGTTCTTCCTCGGCTTCCGCGACGGGCAGGTCGTGGTGGTGGAGTGAGGGGTTGGGGGATGGGGGGAATGGAAAAAGGCGTCCAATTTACCGAGGCCGTTGCGCTCCGCGCCTACTGTCTTCGGTCCTCCGTCCTCTGTTCCCCTCTCCAGCGCGCTGCAATAAACCCGGCGGGGTGGCGTTCTGCGGCGGCGAGTTCCCGTGCTTTTCAACCCGCCCGCGCAGCCTCTTCCCGGAGCCGGTGGTTTCTTGGCCGCACGCCCTCCGCCTTCCCCTCGATCCCCCAGCCCTGTGTTCATGCTCCGCCGATCTGTCGTGCTCGCCCTCGTCCTGCTCGCCGCCGGCTGCTCGAGTGGCGACCGGATCGCGTCCGAGACGCCGGAGGCGGCCTTCGAGAAGGGCCTCAGCTTCTACGAGCGGGGCAAGTACGACCGCGCCATCGAGTACTTCCAGCACGTCTTCGACTTCGGGCGGACGAACCCGCGCGCGGCCGACGCGCAGTACTACCTCGCGCAGGCCTACTTCAAGGACGAGCAGTACCTCTTGGCCGCCAACGAGTTCACCCGCTTCGTCGAGCTCTACCGAGGCGACGAGCGTGCCGAGGAGGGGGAGTACGGCCGGGCGATGAGCTACGTTCGCCTCTCGCCGCCGTACCAGCTCGACCAGACCGACACGCAGACGGCGCTGACCTACCTCCGGCTCTACCTCAGCACCTACCCCGAGGGCGAGCACGCAGCCGAGCTGGCGGCCTATACCGGAGAGCTACGGGCCAAGCTGGCGAGAAAGCAGTTCGAGGTCGGCGAGCTGTACGAACGCCGCGAGCTCTACGAGGCTGCCGCGCTCTCCTACGAGGGGGTGATCGAGAAATACCCCGACTCCGAGTACGCCGACGACGCGCTCCTCGGGGCGCTCCGCAGCTACCGGGCCTATGCCGAGGCCAGCATCCCGTCGCGCCAGGCGGAGCGCTACCAGAAGGCCGCCGAGGCCTACGCCCGCCTCGTCCAGCTTTTCCCGGACAGCCCCGTGCTCAGCGAGGCCGAGGCGGAGCACGCCGAGGTGGAGCGGGCGCTCCGAGGGGCCGGCGGCCAGGCCAGCCGATGAGGCGAGCGTCGGGTTGCGAATGACGAGGTACGAATGACAGACCCGCACTCGACACTCGACACTCGACACTCGACACGCATTGGCATTTTCGGGGGGAGCTTTAGCCCACCGCACGTCGCGCACCTCGCCGTGGCCGAGGCGGCGCGCGACCAGGTCGGGTTGGACCGGGTGGTGTGGATTCCGGCGGCGACGCCGCCCCACAAGCAGGGCCGCGCCATCGCCGAGGCGCACCACCGCCTCGCCATGACGCGCCTCGCCGTGGCAGGCAACGAGGCGTTCGAGGTGTCGGACCGGGAGATCGCGCGCGGCGGGGTGTCCTACACCGTCGAGACCCTGCGGGCGGTGCAGGCAGCGCATCCGGAGACGCGCTTCCACCTTGTCCTCGGCGGCGACAGCCTCGCGCAGCTCTCGTCGTGGCGCGAGCCGGAGGAGATCCTGCGGCGCATCCCGCTCGTCGTCTATCCCCGCCCCGGTGCCGACCTCGCGGGCGTAGACCCGGCGGTGATGGCGCGGGCGACGGTCCTCGACCGGCCGCTCCTCGACCCGTCGAGCACGGCGATCCGCCGCCTCCTGCGGGCCGGGTACTCAGCGCGGTACCTCGTCCCCGATCCGGTACTGGCCTACATCGCCGAGCACGGGCTGTACAGGGATGACTGAGGCACGTCAGCCGCCGAGGGCCGCCGCGACGCGCGAGCCTGCCACGAGCAGGCCGGTCCCCAAACCCCAGAGCAGCGCGAAGAGGAGCCACGCCGCGAGGCGGCTGCGCCGGGAAGGCAGAGGGCGAAGGGTAGGCATGGCACAGAGGCAGGAGGGCGGAGAGGGGACGTGGAGGAGGCCGCGCGCGAAGGCCCCTTCGTAACACCGATCTCGTAATACCAAGTCTGGGTAGAACGGGCAGGTCTGCACTCCGCCTCGGCCCGCAGTCGTAGGGCCAGGGCGTGCCCTGTCCAGCCCTGGGGCCGGTCTGCGCGGAGACGGCACGCCGTGTCCCTTGTATGTTGACCCATCCTGTGTATGTTGACCCATCCTGATCTAGGGGGCGGTAGCCCGTGTGTCGCTGGGGCCACCGAGCCCGATCTGTAGCGAGGGCATCGCCCCCTCCCACCCGCCCAGAACCCGAACAGTTGCCGGGGCCGCAGCCCCGAACCCGCAAGGCCGGGTCCACGCGCCCAACGC
>JBBSMV010000192.1:0-5889 GCA_038232975.1 Rhodothermales bacterium | reverse complement strand
TCAGCAGGGCGTCCTCGGGCAGCGCCTCGGAGCGGTCGAGGAGGCGGCGGGCGTGCTCGTCTACGGCGCGCATCTCGTCCTTCTCGTCGTCGGTCATCGTCTGGATGCGGAGGGTGAGGATCTCGTCGATCTCGAGGCCGTCGTAGAGGTCGCCCGCGCTCTCGGGGGCGATCTGCGGGTAGTCGTAGAGGATGATGGGCGAGGAGAGCATCGCGTCGCGCTCGCCGGCTGCTTCGTCGCCGACGAGGACGGGCCAGGTGCCGGTGTTGGTGCAGGCGGCGGCGGCCTCCTGGTACGCGGCGGGCGGGTCCATGAGCGAGACGAACGCGCCGCCCTCGACGTGCAGGACGGTGTGGGTGGAGGCGAGCGTCCGCATCACCACCTCCTCGTCCGGCCCGCTCAGCGCGGCCTCGGGTACCGCCGTGCCGTTGCGGATCTCGACGTTGACTTTGAACAGGCCGTCCGCCACCGGCTCGACGCTCAGCTCGACCTCGCCCGCCAGCGCCTCCTGCCGCCGCACGAGCACGCCGACGACCTGCTCCGCCTCGTCGCGGACCGGCTCCAGCGCGCGCGAGGCGGCGAAGGCAAAGGGGACGCGGCGCGTCGCCGGCTCCAGCGCGAGGGGCGGAACCTCGACGGTGCGCTCGACGGCCTCCTGCCACGTCTGAATCCGCCGGCCGCCGACGCGGAGCTCCGGCACGAGCTCGAACGCCGGCTCCTCGCCGTCGGGCAGGGCTGGGAGCGGCTCGGGCAGGCGGCCCGCCTCGCGCGCCATCGGGTGGAGGAAGCGGACGCTCACGGCGAGCGTTGGCGCTGCGTCCGTTGCCTCGACGAGGCACTCCGTCCGCATCCGGCACGGCTCGGCCCCGCGCTGCGCCTCGCTGTAGGCCTGCGGGTAGACCCGGCCGAAGGTGAAGCGCTGCCGGTTCTTCGCCGACGACGGGCGGTACGGGTAGAGGATGTACCCCTCGTAGAGCACCGCGCCCACGACCGTATCGAGACGCTTGCAGTTCATGGCGCGACCTCTTCGTTCACGGGTTGCGCGGCCTCATCCATCAGCCGCTCGACGGCCTGCTCCATCGTCGCGAGCCCGTGGCGGCGCTTGTAGGCGTAGAGCCGGTCGAGGAGGTCGCGCGGGAGGGTGAGCCAGCCGGTGCCGGGGTAGTGGTGCTCCATCAGGTCCTGCCAGGCGCGGACCGGCAGCCGGAACTCGGCCTCCTTCTCCCACGAGACCTGCCCGACCTGCAAGCGCCCGTCGGCGGCGGGGTAGAACACGGTGCCGCTGAAGAGGAAGACGAGCGGGACGTCGCCCTCCTCCAGCGCGTAGAGGTACTTGGCCGAGGCGAGGTTGAGGTCGAAGGTGCAGGGGACGGGGAGCTGGACGGTGGTCGTGCCGCTGAAGGCGCGCGTGGTGACGGGGGCGAAGGTCCAGAGCCGGTTCCGGAGCGTCTGCCCCCACCGCTCCGGCTCGCCGAAGAGGTCGGCTAGCTTCTCCTTCTCCTCGGACGTGTAGCGCCGCCGGTTCGGCTCGAAGCGGATCTGGGTCTGGAGGAGGACGGCGTGGACGGGCACGTCGGCCGTGACTTCGAGGTCGAACAGGAGCAGCGGCGTCAGGCCCTCGAAGGCCGGCTCCACCCCCGTCACCCGGAAGTCGAGGTCGGGTCCGTGAAGCGGGAAGTCAGGCATGACGCGCCTCCTGGAGGGGCCGGGCGTGCGCCCTCAGCCGGTCGAAGAACGCGCCGATCTCCTGCCACACCTCGGTGCCGCCGGAGAGCCCGCGCCAGTGGAGGCGGACCAGCCCCGCCAGCTCGTAGCACGTGTCGATCGGGGCGAAGAAGTAGTCCCGCGCCTCACCGACGCGGTTGACGAGGAGGGCCTCGACGTCCGGCTCCATCCGCTCCAGCACGGGGTTGGCCTCGCCGAGCGCGTCCCACGCCGAGAGCGGGAGCAGCGACTCGGTGACGCCGGCCGGGCTGGGGTAGCGCGCCACGACCGCGCCGCCGGGCGTCTGCCGGACGAAGAAGGCGAGCCCGATCGGGAGCGCGAGGTCGTCCCA
Organism: Rhodothermales bacterium; assembly: GCA_038232975.1. Classification (GTDB taxonomy): domain Bacteria; phylum Bacteroidota; class Rhodothermia; order Rhodothermales; family JANQRZ01; genus JANQRZ01. The sequence goes on along the minus strand of JBBSMV010000192.1, from coordinate 3,833 downwards.
CTGCGCGTCCGTCATCTCGAAGCCGGGGAGGGCGCGGGCGTCGCGGGGGATCAGCGTGAACTTGGCGTGGGCCTCGGGCGGGAAGCGGAGCGCGCAGGCGTCGCAGGCGCAGACGACCTGCCGGCTCGCCATCTCCAGGAGGTGGCGGTGCACGGGGGCCAGCGCCAGGCTGCACAGCTCGCAGTGCTCCACGGCCGCCGGCGGGGACGGCGCGGCGGCGAAGCGGCGGAGGGCGGCGAGGTTTCCGGTGCGCGGCGTTCCCATCATCACCCGCCCCGCACCGGCGCAGGTTCCATCGTGGGGCGCAGGGCACGGCTGCCGGCCATCGCCGCGCGCAAGGCCTCCCCGGCCGACCATACCGCCGCGCCGAGCAGAAGGAGGTCTTTCAGGAGGAACTGCCCCGGCATCGGCGACGGGAAGGGGAAGCCGTAGCCCGGCTGCCAGACCCCCGGCGTCGTCAGCAGCAGGCTCAACGTGATCAGGAACACCCCGACCGCCGCCATGCTCCCGTAAGCGGAGACCCTCGGCGCGAACGCTCGGGACGCGATCATCAGGCCCACTACGATCTCGATGATCCCCAGCACCATGGCAAAGCCCGCCGCGCCGAAGGCGGCGTTGGCCCAGGCCAGCAGTGGGCTGTTGGTGACGAGCGGCTGGATGCCTTCGGTCTCGTAGGCGGTGAACTTCAGCGCACCGACCGAGATGAGGATAATCACGAGTCCGTAGCGGAGGATGAGGTGGCCGATCCTCTCGAGGGGGTGCTCAGCCATATGGATTTCCATGGGGGCCTCGGTAGAAGTGAAAGGAGGGATCAGGCCGGCGGGATGTTCGGCATGTCCGGGTGGATGGGGTCGCGGTTGTCGGCGTTGATGCTGGTCGAGTCGCGGGCCGAGCGGTAGCTGTGGCGGCCCTCTTTGCGGCCGGGCTCGCGGCCCCGGTCCTGGACGGCCTCTTCGCCTTTGTGCATGCCCTTGACGTGGTTGGGGACGGGCGGGTCGTTCTTCGCCATGATGGGTCCTCGTGGGTCAGGTGGAGGGGAGCGCCGCACGCTTACGCGGCACCGTTCGTGGGGAGCGGGCAGTCGAGCCACTCGACCGTCGGGGTGCTCGTCGGGGCGGCGGGCGGCGCGGGGTCCGTGGTGCCCTCGACCTCGATGGCCGTCACGTCGGGCGCGGCCTCGTAGATGGCCCCCTCGACGGCGGTGTGGAGCGTGACGCGCGAGGAGGGGCAGCCGTGGCAGTTGCCTTCGAGCCGGAGGTAGACGGCGCCCTCGGGCGTCACGCCGCGCAGCTCGACGCCGCCGCCGTGGGAGCCGAGCAGGGGGCGGACCTTTTCGAGCGCCCGCTCGACGCGCGTCGCCATCGGCAGCGGGTGGAGGCCGTGCAGGAGCAGGAGGTGGCTCACGAGGTCGTCCTCCGCCAGCGCGTCGATGACGTCCTGCCCGGCGGCGTCGTAGACGCGCGCGAGCAGCCGCTCCAGGCCGGCACCGTGGAGGCCGAGCACGGCCTCCATGAGCGCGCGGGCGTGGGTCTGCGCGGCCGGGTCGGCTGTGCCTTCGAGGGCCTGCACGAGCTCCTCGATCCGGCCGATCTGCTGCTGGACGTCCTGCGCGGTGGGGGCTTCCATGTCGCTCACTGGACCGCCCCACCGAGGTGCGAGTGCTGCACCTTCAGCTCCTTCCCGTCGCCGAGGTACATGTGGACGCCGCACGGCAGGCACGGGTCGAACGAGCGGACGGCCCGCATGATGTCTATCCCTTTGAAGTTGTCCGGGCCGTTCTCCTCGAAGATCGGCGTGTTCTGGATGGCATCCTCGTAGGGGCCGGGCGTGCCGTAGATGTCGCGTGGGGAGGCGTTCCACGGCGTCGGCGGGTACGGGTGGTACTTGGCGATCTTGCCGTCCTTGATGATCATGTGGTGCGAGAGCACGCCGCGGACGGCCTCGTGGAAGCCGCACGAGATGGCCTCGTCGGGCACCGTGAACGGCTCGAAGGTCTTGGTCCGCCCAGCGTGGACCTCCTTCAGCGCCTGCTCGACGAAGTAGAGCGCGGCGGCGGCGGCGTAGGCCTGGAAGTACGTCCGCGCGCGGTCGCGCTCGATGGCGTTCGAGAGCCCCTTGCCCTGCTTGTCACGCGGGATCTCCCAGGTGAGCTCGACCTCCCCCTTCGTCGCCGTCTTCGGCAGCCGGATGCGGACGGTGTCGTCGCCGGGGGCCTTGACGTAGCCCATGTCCACGAGCCCCGCGAGCGCCGTGGACCAGAGGCGCGGCAGCGGGCCGCCGCCGGTGTCGAGCGCGAGGTGGTCGGTGCCGTCGAACCAGCGCGGGCTCATCACCCAGGTGTAGTTGCCGGAAAAATCGCGCTTCTGCGGCTTCGGGATCGTCGTCTGGTTCCAGGGGTGGTTGACGTCGACCGGGTTGCCGATGGGGTCGTGCGTGACCGGGTGCTCCTCGTTCTCCCAGCCCTCGTAGTAGGACGAGCCGAGGAGGATGCGGATGCCGAGGTTGATGTCGATCAGGTCGTGGGTGACGACCTTGTCGTCCACGATGATGCCGGGGGTGACGTACATCGCCTTGCCCCACTCGTTCATCGTCGCATACTTGTAGTCGCAGACGGCGGGGTCCTGGAACGAGCCCCAGCAGCCCATCAGGACCCGGCGGCGGCCGACCTCCTCGTAGCCCGGCAGCGCCTCGTAGAAGAAGTCGAAGAGGTCGTCGTGGAGCGGGACGACGCGCTTCATGAACTCGACGTACTTCATCAGGCGGACGAGGTAGTCGGTGAAGACCTGGATGCTCGGGACCGTGCCGACGCCGCCGGGGTAGAGCGTGGAGGGGTGGACGTGGCGGCCCTCCATGAGGCAGAACATCTCGCGCGTGAGCCGGCTCATCTGGAGCGACTCGCGGTAGAAGGTGCCCTCGAAGGGGTTGAGCGCCGTCATGATGTCGGCGATGGTCTTGAAGCCGTGCTCCTCGGCGTGGGGAGCCTCCGTCCGCTGCGCCTTCTCCCAGACGCCGGGGTTGGTCTCGCGGACCATCTTCTCGCAGAAGTCCACGCCGACGAGGTTGTCCTGGTAGAGGCAGTGGTCGAACATGTACTCGGCCGCCTCGCCGAGGTTGATGATCCACTCGGCGAGGGGCGGCGGCACGACGCCGAAGGCCATGTTCTGCGCATAGCAGGCGCAGGTGGCGTGGTTGTCGCCGCAGATGCCGCAGATGCGGCTCGTGATGAAGTGGGCGTCGCGCGGATCCTTGTTCTTCATAAAGATCGAGTACCCGCGGAAGATCGAGGATGTGCTGTGGCACTCCTTCACCACCTTGTTGTCGAAGTCGATCTTCGTGTAGATCCCGAGGCTCCCGACGATCCGGGTGATCGGGTCCCAGGACATCTCGACGAGGTTGCCCTTGCCGGATTTCTGGTCAGTCTTCGGGGTGGTCAGAACTTCTGCCATCGTGGTTTCTCGTCAGATTAATGCGGAGGCGGGGTCGGACGCGGCTCGTGTCAGGCGCGGCCGTAGTGCTTCGGGGCGTAGCCGGTCGTGAGCTCGGGGCGCGGGTGCCGCCACTTCGGCTCCTTGTCGACCGTCCGGTTCGTGACCTTGCGGAGGTTGCGGATCGCAACGGCGTAGGTCTTGATGGCGACCGAGGAGAGCGTAGCCCCGGGCGGCTCGTCCATGAACGGCATGAAGTCGTCTGGGAAGCCGGGCATCGTGCAGCCGATGCAGATGCCGCCGACGTTCGGGCAGCCGCCGATGCCGGCCATCCAGCCGCGCTTCGGCACGTTGCAGTTCACGACGGGTCCCCAGCAGCCGAGCTTCACGATGCACTCGGGCTTGCCG
>JBBSMV010000191.1:0-5969 GCA_038232975.1 Rhodothermales bacterium | reverse complement strand
GCTCGACGTGGCAGCTTTGGACGGCGCTCGTGCCCGTCCTCGTCCGGGGCGGCCGGGTGGAGACCGCGCTCCGCTGGGTGTCGAACCTCGCCCCGCCCGCGAGCGCACTGCCGAAGGCCTACCCCCTCCGGCGTCCCGCAGACCTCTCCTTCGCCCGCGCCGCCGCGCTCGCCGGCCTCGCCGGGGCCGACGGTCCGGCCGCGACCGCCGTGCTCGCCGAGGCCGCCGGGGACGACGACCCGCGCGTCGCCTACGCCGCCCTAGAGGCGCTCAAGGCGGACTGGGCAGCGGACCGCTCGGCCCGGCGCGCGCCGTTCTACTTCGCCCTCTTCGCGGCAGCGCTCCGGCGGCGCGACCTCGCCACGGCCTACGCCGCCGCGCCCGCCCTCGGCGACTCGCTCTTCCGGCCGCTCGGGGCCTCGGCCGTGCTGCGCGAGACCTACGCCGCGATGGACACGCCCGCCGACATCGAGCCGATGATTGAGATCGTCCGCGCCCTCGGCGAGATTCAGGACACGACGGCCGTTCCGTTCCTGCTCGACGTGGCGCTCACCGGGCCGCACCCGACCATCCGGCAGGCCGCCGCCGCTACCCTCAGCGAACGCTTCGGCCGGGGCGTGGACTTCGAGGCGACGGGTCTCGCCCCGCCCGACTTCCCGGCGCTCGATTGGGCATATCTCCGCGCCCTCGGCCGCCGCCCGCTCCTGACGCTCGAAACCGACCGGGGCACCATCGTCCTGGAGCTCGACGCCGAGGCCGCGCCGCTCACCGTCCAGGAGATCACCCGCAACGCGGCGGCCGGCCGCTACGACGGCGTCCCGTTCCACCGGGTGGTCCCGAACTTCGTCGTCCAGGGCGGCGACTACGCCCGCGCCGACGGCTTCGGCGGGCCGGGCTTCTTCCTCCCGAGCGAGCTCACCCGCCTCCCCTTCGGGCGCGGCACCGTCGGCATGGCGTCGGCGGGGAAGGACACCGAAGGCTCGCAGCTCTTCGTCACCCACTCGGCGCAGCCCCACCTCGACGGCCGCTACACCGCCTTCGGCCGCGTCGTCGAGGGCCAGGACGTCGTGGACCGGCTTCTCCAGGGCGACCGCGTGGTGAAGGGTCGAGTGACGAATGCCGAGTGACGAGTGGGTGCTCCTATTCGTCACTCGGCATTCGCACCTCGTCACTCCAGGAGCTGGTCGTAGTCGCTGGAGCGGGCGGGGTCCATCTCGATCAGCATCGCGTAGAGCTGGTTCTTGACCTCGTCGGCCTCCTCGAACAGCTCGGACAGCTCGCCGGCTTTGGCGGCGAAGAAGAGGTCCGAGGCGTACTTGCGCGAGACCTCGAGGAACAGCTCGTAAATGGCTTCGATAGCCGTGAAGCCGGTCTGCCACGCGGTCTCGGGGTCGCGCGTGAAGCGGTCGAGCGTGCCGAAGTGGTAGAGGAAGTAGGCGCGGCGGAGGCCCGCGTAGCGCGGGTCGAGGAGCTGGCGGACGAGCGCCGTCCGCGTCCGGTCGTCGCCGATCGAGAGCCAGCCGGGGTCGCCCTGGGACTGGGCGAGCTCGGAGATTTTGCGCGCCTGGTCGAAGTAGGGCGTCCCGCCGAGCTCGGAGAACGTATCGTAGTCGTAGCCGAGAATCAGGAAGGCGTAGAAGTCCAGCAGACTCGTGAGCGAGTTGTAGCGGTTCGCGTCGAAGATCAGCGGCTGGCCGCGGTTGTACTGGAACTGCCACTGCGAGTCGACGGCCTGGAAGACCGTCGTCAGGCGGCCCGTGCCGTAGATCGGCCGCCGGCTGCCGACGACGATCTGGGCGGAGAAGCGGTCGAGCCCCTGGGCCTCGGTGAGCGTGACCGAGACGGTGCAGTCGATCCGCTCGAAGTCGCGGAAGCGGTCCTCGGTCCACGAGCGGTTGTTGAAGTACTGCTCGATCTGGTCCTGGAGGTCGTTCAGGAACTCGAACTCGTTGCCGCCGAGCGCCGAGAAGTCGACCGTGACGCGGCAGTTCAGCTCCTGCGCCGTCGCCGTGGGCGCGAGGGCGAACAGGCAGGCGAGCAGGGCGAGGCAGGCGAGGCGCATACGGTTGAGGACAGACGCGGGGTGGGAAGATAGCGTGGGGGGCGAGCGGAAGCGGGGAAGAATAGCAAGACGAACGGGATAGAAATCTCCCCACCTTCCTCTCCTCCGCCCTTCCACTCTTCTACCCATACGCCGCAGCCGCCGGGAATCGTATACTCCCGCATTCTTTGTGCCTATGCCCACTGCTCTGCTCCGGACGCTCCTGCTCTGCGCGCTCGCCGCCCCGGTCGCGCGCGCTCAGCTCGTGCCGCTCGCCGAGGGCGGGGCGCGGGCGCTCGCGCTCGGCCGCGCCACGACCGCGCTGGAGGGCGACGTGTGGGGCCACCACAACCCGGCGAGCTGGGCGACGCTCCCCGGCCGGGCCGCCTCGGCCTTCGCCTCGCAGGCGTTCGGCCTCGGCGAGCTGCGCCTCGGGGCCGTCGCCGTCGCCGAGCCGACGCGCTTCGGGACCGTCGCGGCGAGCGCGCGGAGCTACGGGTTCGAGGACTTCCGCGAGACCCGCTTCGGGCTGGGCTTTGCGCGCGCCTTCGCGGTCTCGGCCTCGCGGCGGGTCCACGCCGGGCTGCGGCTGGGCTACACCTCGGTCTCGATCCCCGGCTTCGGCTCGGCCGGCGTGCTCGGCCTCTCGCTCGGCGTGATGACCGAGGTGCTGCCGGGCCTGGGCTTCGGCTTCCACGCCTACAACCTCAACCGGCCGGCCTTCTCCGAGTTCGACCCGCTCCGGCGCGGCCTCGAGGTCGGCTTCGCCTACCGGCCGGCCGAGCGCGCGCTCGTGCTCCTCGGGATTGACAAGGAGGTCGAGTTCCCGCTCTCGTTCCGGGGTGGGCTGGAGGTGCAGCCGGTGGACGTGCTCGTGCTCCGCACCGGGTTCACCACCGAGCCGGTGCGCTTCAGCGCGGGCGTCGGCGTGCAGACGGGCCTCCTCCGGGCCGACGTGTCGGCCGAGCGGCACGAGTGGATCGGCTGGACGCCGGCATTCGGCGTCAGCGTACAGTTTTGATTTAAGCATGGAAGAGCGGATGATGGGAAGAGCGGAAGGGGACACAGGCCGGGCGTGGCGGTGGGTCCTGGCCTCTTCCGCTCTTCCGCTCGTCCTCGCCGCCGCTCTTCTCCCGGCCGCCCTCGCACAGCCCGTCCTGCCGGACACGACCGACGCCGACGCCGAGGCGGTCCTCGAAAACCTCACCGACGACGAAATCTCCGGCGACCCGACGGCGCTCCTGGAGCAGCTCGAAGACCTCCGCGAGGACCCGCTCGACGTCAACCTCGCGCCGGCCGCGGACCTCGCGCTCGTCCCGGCCTTCTCGCCGGTCGTCGCCGAGGCGATCGTCCGCTTCCGCGAGGCCCACGGGCCGTTCGGCTCGATCCCCGAGCTGCGCGCCGTCGAGGGGGTCACCGAGGACGTGTTCGTTGAGGCCCGGCCGTACCTCAAGATCGGTCCTGCGTTGGAGCGGGTCGCGGCGGTGCCGTCGCGCTACCCCCGCGTCCCGACGCTCTCCGAGGTGCGGCGGGACGCCCGCGCCGAGGTGTTGCAGCGCGTGACGCGGCGGCTCGACCTCGGCGAGGGGTTTGCCTCGCTCCCCGACAGCCTCACCGGCGGTCCCGACGCGCCGACGCGCTACGCCGGCTCGCCGGAGCGGATTTACACGCGCCTCCGCGCGAGCTACCGCCGGAACCTCAGCGCCAACCTCACCCTCGAAAAGGACCCCGGTGAGCGCTTCGCCTTCGGCGGCGGGAGCGTCGGCTACGACTTCGCCTCGTTCCACCTGGCGGCGCTCCGCGTGGGGCGCGTCGAGGCGCTCGTGGTCGGGGACTACGTGGCCGAGTTCGGGCAGGGCCTCGCGCTGTGGCGCGCCGCCGGGTTCGGCAAAGGCCGGGAGTCCGTCCGGCCGCTCGTCAAGCGCGGGCGCGGCCTCCGGCCCTACGGCTCGACCGACGAGAACCAGTTCTTCCGGGGCGCGGCGGCCACCATCGCCCTCACCCCGGCGCTCTACGTCACCGCGCTCGGCAGCCGACGGACGCTCGACGCCTCGTTCAACGACGTGGACACGACCGACGTAGAAATCCCGGTGACGGACGCGACGGTCGCCGGCCTCGCCGCCGACGGGCTGCACCGGACCCCGAGCGAGATCGCCAAGAAGGATGCCCTCGGCGAGACCCTCTTCGGCGGCGGGATCGAGGTCCGCTTCGAGCGGGCGACCCTCGGCGCGGTCGGCTACAGCGCCCGGTTCGACAGTCCGCTCGCGCCCGGCGGCCAGCCCTACCAGCGGTTCAGCTTTGCGGGCGACCAGGCGACGGTGGCGAGCGCCTACGCGAGCGCCTTCCTCGGCCCCTTCCAGCTTTTCGGCGAAGCGGCCTCCTCTGGCGGCGTGCTCGCGGGCATCGGCGGGGCCGAGGCCAGCCTCAACCGGCTCGATGCCGTCGTGCTCGCCCGCCACTACCCGCGCGACTTTGTGAGCCTCCACGGCTACGCCTTCGGCGAGCGCAACGGGGTGACGCAGAACGAGACCGGCCTCTACCTCGGCCTCGGCCTCCGCCCGGCGCAGCGGTGGGTCGTCTCGGGGTATTTCGACCAGTACCGCTTCCCGTGGGTCCGCTTCCTCGTCCCACGCCCGGCGACGGGCCACGAGGCGCTGCTCTACGCCGAATACCAGCCCCGCCGGTGGATCACGCTCTACGCGCAGGGCCGGACCGAGACGCGCGAGGCCTCGGCCGATTTCGGGCAGCCGACGGGGGCGGTGCTCCCCGGCCTCGTGCCCGAGACGCGGCAGAGCCTCCGCCTCCAGGGCGAGTACGAGGCCAACCGCGCCCTCCGCTTCCGCACGCGCCTCGAAGGGTCGCGCTACCGCAAAGCCGCTAGCCCCGTGCAGACCGGCGTGCTGCTCTTCCAGGACGTGCGCTGGCAGGCCGCGCGCGCGCTCCGGCTCGACGCGCGGCTCACGTTCTTCGACACCGACGGCTTCGCCGCCCGGCTCTACCAGTTCGAGAGCGACCTCACCGGGGTCTTCGCCAACACGCTGCTCTTCGGGCGCGGCACGCGGGCCTACGCGATGGTGACGTTCAGGCCCGACGGCCGCTTTGAGGGCCTCGACCTCCGGGCCAAGCTCGCCGAGACGCGCTTCGAGGGCCGCCGCACCGTCGGCAGCGGGCTCAACGAGGTCGCCGGCCCGCGCGTGCGCGACCTCTCGCTCCAGCTCCGCTATCGGTTTTAGCTAATACCAAATTCGGTTGAGCCGAAGAGACGCTAGCCGTAGGGACACGGCGTGGCATGTCCGCGCTGATGGGCTAGGGGGCAGGACAGGGCACGCCCTGTCCCTACGACTGCCGGCAGAGGACAGCCTCTATCCGAACTTGGTATTAGGGCTGAAGGACGCTGAAGCGTCCTGCGATACCCTCAAAGGAGATAGCCCCAGCGGGGCTTGCTCTGTGAGCGCGGCGATGAATCGCCGCGTGATCGGTCGTCGTTCAGCTAAAGCTGCACACCGCGTGAGCAGAGGTAGTAGCCGCACCTACTCGGTCACGACCAGCCGCCGCGTCGCGGTGCCCGCTGGGGTGACGAGCCGGAGGACGTACACCCCTGCTGCCAGCCGCCCCGTGTCGAAGCCGGCCTCGTAGCTGCCGGCCGGGCGGACGCCGTCGGCGAGCACGACCACCGTCCGCCCGAGCAGGTCCACGACCTCCAGCCGAACCGCCTCCGGCACAGCCACGACGTAAGGAACAGCCACCGGGCCGCGCGCCGGGTTCGGGTACGGCTCCAGCAGGGCACCTCTCGTCGCTGCGGGTCCCCCTTCGCTGGACGTGATGAAGGGCTCGCCGTACTCGACGCCGCCGACACGGGCGTAGCGGAGAGCAGAGCTTTCGAACATGGCAAAGTATCTAGTGAAGCCGATTCCGGCGGCGAAGGTGC
>JBBSMV010000190.1:0-5982 GCA_038232975.1 Rhodothermales bacterium | reverse complement strand
GGCCGGCGAGGAGCAGGAGCACCGCCAGGACGGAGACGCCGGCGATGATGAGGAACCCTTCGCGCGCGAGCGCCATGCCGGGAGCGGGGCAGGTGGAGGACGCCAGAGCCGGAAGATACGCGCGGCGGGCGAGGACGAGGGGGCGTGGGAGGAGTGGAGGGAATGGGAGGAGGCAGCCCTCACAGTCCGTGCTCCACTCTTGAGCCGGAGATCCCCACACACTCTCCCGTCCTACCCCTCGCCTGCTCCAAACCTCTTTACTCCCGAACTACATCCCTCGGCGAGGCGAGACGCGGACCGGAGCAGTTGACATAAAAAAGGGCAGGCCGGTACCCGAGGCACCGGCCTGCCGAAAGGTGTTCCTGACGCGACAGCCCTGTTCCGTCGGCTCGGAGAGCCTGCTCCGACGCGGGGTCGGAACGGGTCGCCTCGGGAGTCTGGCCGTCCGGCCTTGCCCCGGCGCGACGCCGGACCGAAGAGTGGGCTGGTCCTTGCACCGGCCACTGTTGTAGAGGATGCAGCGCGCCATGTGGCACGCACGTCCTGAACGTGGTCCGAATGCTGCGGCTTACACGGAGTACGACGGAGTCATACTGTGGTGTTGTAGACCGAGCGTCGCACCGTAGCGCAACGCCGAGTCAACAGCCGCCCAGATACATTTTCTCCGGCGCGGGGTGCGAGCGCGCGTCGTGAGCGAGCCACGGCGCAACGGACCGCACCGGCGAGGCATCTGCCGTCACCCTCTTTTGCCCGGTTGGACCGGGCCACTCGGGGGCGCTGGACTTACCTGGTGGTCTCTCGGTACGTCCGACTCATCGTCTTCACCGTGCGGGGCGAGCCGCAGGGGGAAGGCCCGCCGCGAGGGCGAGCACGAGCCGGGAAGCCGAGGAGCACCGCGTCCTCGCCGGACCCTGCCGGCGACCTCATGCAGCCTGGAGAACTTCAGTCGCGTCAAGGAACGGTGCTGCCCGGAGGCAGCCGCCGCGCGGAGGCGGCGCGTGCCCGAAGGCACTGCGTCCAATTAACGGCGCAGAAACCGTGAAGTCAAGAGCAGAGCCTCCCGAGTTATGCACAACTTATCGAGAGGATTATCCACACCCGGCTCTCTCCGACCCGCCGCATCAGGGCTGAAAAGCCCGGCCGCTGCAACGTGCGCTGCGGGCCGGGCTTTCCAGTGACGCGACTGCGGGGCTTCCTCCAGAGCTTCCCGTGGACCGGGATTCCGGCGGCCCCGTCTCCGGCGGCATGAGGTGCTCTGAAGATACGGAGCGGGTCGCCCGAATCGCCCCATTAATTATCCACAATAACAGTTTCCTAACATGCGGTCCTCTCCTGTCTACCTCCTGGAGTCACCCACCGTTTTCTACCCATTTGCAATAGCGGTCATACTAGCTCCGTCCTCAAGCAGCGCCGCGCGCGTTAGATTTGCGGTCCTCTACTGCCGCCCTCTGTTCACCGTCCTCCTCGTCTGCATGGCACGAAGGCAAAAGCTCGGAGCCGCCGACGTCGCCTGGCTCCGCATGGAGTCCTCCGTCAACCCGATGACCATCGTCGGGATCATCGGCTTAGAGGAGCCGATGCGGCTCGCCGACCTGAAGCGGCTCCTCGAGGAGCGCCTGCTGATCTTCGAGCGCTTCCGGCAGCGCGTCGTCTACCGCGGCGGCACGCCGATGTGGGAGACCGACCCGCACTTCGACCTCGACGCCCACGTCCACCGCGCCGGCCTCGCGGTGCCCGACAAAAAGGCCTCGCTCGAGGAGCTGGCGAGCGAGCTGATGAGCACCCCGCTCGACTTCTCGAAGCCGCCGTGGCAGTTCCACCTCATCGAGCGCTTCGACGGCGGCAGCGCGCTCATCGGCCGGCTCCACCACTGCATCGGCGACGGGATCGCGCTGATCCACGTGCTGCTCGCGCTCACCGACGAGCGGTTCGACCCGGCGCGCGCCACGCCGAGCTACGGGCGCGAGCGCTCCGGCGAGCGCCTCGGTGACCGGCTCCTGCGCCGGGCCGCGAAGGCCGCTGACGGCCTGAGCCAGGCAGCGGCGGCGGTCGTCGCTGGCAGCCTCGAGGCGGTGCAGCATCCGGGCAAGGCGTTCGAGTGGGCGCGCCAGGGACTGAGCGTCGGCGCGGCGGCGAGCAAGATCGCGCTGATGGCCTCGGACTCGGAGACCCGCTTCAAGGCCCCGGCGAGCGTCGTCAAGCGCGTCGCCTGGTCGGCCCCGCTCCCACTCGGCGACGTCAAGGCGGTCGCCCACGGGGTCGGCGGCAAGCTCAACGACGTGCTGATGGCCGCCGTCGCCGGCGCGCTCCGGCGCTACCTCGCCGCCCACGGCGAGCCGACCGACGGCGTTGAGATCGGCGCGGTGATCCCGGTCAACCTCCGGCACGAGGAGCGGGCGTTCGACCTCGGGAACGTCTTCGGCCTCGTGTTCCTCTCGCTCCCGGTCGGGATCGCCGAGGCGCGCGCGCGGCTCATGGAGGTCAAGCGGCGGATGGACCGGATCAAAAGCTCGGCCGAGCCGGCCGTAGCCTTCGGCATCGTGCAGGCCATCGGGGCCGGGCCGGAGCTGCTCCACGAGCAGGTCGTCGCCGTCCTCTCCTCGAAGGTCTCGGCCGTGGTGACGAACGTGCCGGGGCCGACCGAGCGGCTCCACTTCTACGGCAACGAGGTCCGGCGGGTGATCTTCTGGGTCCCGCGCGCGGGCGATATCGGCCTCGGCGTCAGCGTGATGAGCTACGCCGGGGAGGTGATGATCGGCATCGCCACCGACGCCAAGATGGCCCCCGACCCCGCCGCCCTCGTCGCCGCCTTCCAGGACGAGCTAGCTGCGCTCGCCGACGAGTTCGGACGGTGAGACGGCCAGACGGTGGACGGTCAGACGGTGGACGGTCAGACGGTGGACGGTCAGACGGTGGACGGTCAGACGGTGGTGCCATCCCTCGGGCGACCACAAGGGATCGCCCCTACGGGCGCATTGCACGAGGGCGTCGGTACCTTTCCCACCTTTCTTCCCACACTCCCACACTCCCTCCACTCTCAAACCTCGCCGTAGCTGTACGTGTCCTGGATCGTCCCGTCCTGCCGGTGGAGGACGAGGCGGCCGGCCGCGCCGGACTTAGCCCGCTCCCGCCCGGCGGCCGTAGCCTCCGCCTTGGTCCCGTGGAGGCTCGTGGCGCGCGTGCTCCCCTCCCTCTCGACGGCCCAGCCCTCGTCGTGCGGGACGACGTGGTAGACCGGCACGTCGGACGAAGCCTTCGAGGCGGGCGCGGCCGGAGCCCTCGGCGCAGGCACAGCTGCCGGCCCCGAGCGGGCGGCGTGCATCTGCGTCGTGAGCGCCTCCACCTTGCCGGCGAGCGCCCCGACGCGGGCAATCAGGTCCTGCACCTCGCCGTGGGTCGGCACGTTGAGGCGGTGGAGGACGCCCTCGACGGAGTCCTCGACGATGCGCTGCACCTGGGCTTCGACGGCCCCGCTCCAGGCGAGGGGTTTCTGGCCGAGGCTCTCCGCCGTCGCCTTCGCGCCCTCGACGGCGGCCCCGGCGGTCTTCGACGCCGCCGTCAGCTTCCTGCGGCTCGCCTCCTCCCAGTGCTCGCCCTTCTGCACGAGCGCCTGGAACAGCTCGCCCCCGACCTCCTCAACGGTCGAGAGCGCGCCGATGCCGGCCATCCAGACCTCGCGCGCGGTGTCGGCGACGCCAGCGGGAAAGTCTAGCAGGTCCGGCAGGCTCGGCAGGCCGCTGAGCAGGCCGCCCTTCTTCTTGGCAGCCGTCTTCTTGGCGGTCGTCTTCAGAGCTGTTTTCTTGACGCCCACTTTCGTCCCTGCCTTCGGACTGGAGGCGTCGGCGGCACCGGGCGCATCCGTCTGGGCAGGCTTTTTCTTCTTCGTGACAATCGTGACTTTCTTCTTCTCGGCCATGTCGGGGGAGTTCAAGTGATGCGTGAGGTAGGAAGCTGCATGCCTTCCGGGGCAGGTGGCTCAGTAGGTTTTCTCAACGCGCGAGGCGACCTCGCCCATGCCGTTGAGCACGCCCATGTTCGCCATGATCTTGAGCTTTGGCCCCTCGATGGTGTAGTCCGGCGAGGTGAGGGCACCGAGCGGGGTCATCTCGCCCTTGTCGAGCTGCACCCAGACGCGGTAGGGGGCCGTGGCGCGAGCGAGCGCGGCGGACTTGTCGAACGGGTCCTCGCGGAAGTCGGGGTCGCCTGCGTCCTCGGCCCACAGCTCTACGTCCGTCACCTCGCCGTTCTCGAACGTGTAGGTGACTTCGATGTCTTCGCCGTTCGGGTGGTCGAGACAGCGGAGGACAATGGTGTTGGAGAACGATCCGGCGGCTTTCTGGAAGGCAGCGTCGTCGTTGAGGGCTTCGACGTAGGCTTCGACGAACTCGGGGGTCCAGTATTGGGGAGCGGCCATGAGGGGAAGAGTGAGGGTGGAGAGAGGCTCCGGTGAGAGAGTCCTAAGAATAGCGGCGCGGCACCGGCCGGCGCAACGCGGGGCGGCAGGAAAAGAACACGAAGACTTAACACTGTTAACAGAACCGATGCCGCCCTGCGTCATTTCATGCCGCACCACGACAAAACCCACAACCTCATGCCTCGCCTTTCGATCTCCCAGCGCGCGCTCTGGGTGGCCCTCGCCACCGCCGCCGCGCCCCTCGCCTTCTTCCGCCTCGCCCGCCGAGACTCCAACGCTCGCCCGCTCGACCTCAGCATCGACAACGACGACCTCTACACCGACCTCTTCGAGGGGCAGGCAAACTAAGGTATGACTTAATTTTAGATCGGCGCGGTAGCGTTGCACGCGCATGGCTTCGGCAGGTCTTGTGAAAGAGGAGACTCCACAAGATGCTGATGGGCGCTCTTCTCGTTGAAACCGGACCTACCAAACAGCCCCTAAGGCACTAACCTAAGGCACTAAGGCCTAGGGCACTAAGGCCTAGGGCACTAAGGGGAGCGAACGGCGAAGTCGTCGGTGAGGAAGGCGGCGGTGCCAGCGTCGAGGAAGGCGGCGTACTGCTCGAGCGAGGCGACGCCGCTGAGCTGGCTGACGAGGCGGCCCTCGGGGGTGACGATGGCGTAGGTCGGCAGCGCGATCCGGCCGGTCAGCTCGAGCTGGTAGCGCTGGAGGGCCGGGCCGGTCTCGGCGTCGTCCGTCCAGAGCTGGAGCGGGACGAAGCCCCGGCCGATCCGCTCGGCGATCTCGGGCCGCGAGAGGACGGTGGCCTCCATGTGGCGACAGTTGGTGCAGGTATAGCCCGTGAAATCAATCAGCACCGGCCGGCCGGTGCGCTGCGCCTCGGCGAAGGCGGCGGCGCGGCTCTGGTACCACCCGCCCTCGCGCTGCGTCTCGGCAGGCGAAGTGGCCGCGAGGCCGGCGAGCAGGCTCACGTCGGTGGCGCGGCGCGGTGGCAGGAACGCGTCGAACCCGCCGAGCGGCGCGCCGAGCAGGCCGGGCACGAGGTAGAAGGCGAAGCCGAAGAACACGATGGCCGTCAGCAGCCGCAGCCCGCCCACCGCCACCGGGCGGACCTCGCCGAAGTCGCTGTCCGGTCCTTTGAGATGGAGCTTCCCGAGGAGGTACAGCCCGGCGAGCGCGAAGACCACGATCATGAGCGCGATTGCGAGCGGGCGCGGGAGCAGGCCGGTCCCCCACACGAGGTCGGCGTTCGAGAGGAACTTGAGCGCCGCCGCGATCTCGACGAACCCGAGCACGCCCTTGAGCGCGCCGAGCCACGACCCCGACTTCGGCAGCCGGCCGAGCGCGTTCGGGAACACGGCGAAGAGCACGAACGGCAGCGCGAAGACCGCCGAGAAGACGACCATCCCGACGAGCGGCCGCGGCCCCCCCCCCCCCGCCCCCCCCCCCCGCGGTCCCCCCCCCCCCCGGCGGGGGGGGGGGCCCCCCCCCACGAGTAGGCGGGGCCGGCTATCGACAGGGCTGCGCCGGCGCCGATCGCGGCGACTGCGGAGACCCACGTACGT
>JBBSMV010000189.1:0-6057 GCA_038232975.1 Rhodothermales bacterium | reverse complement strand
TGGACCGGGCGAGCGTAGAGGGCGCGCTCCTCCGCCTCCGCCCCGTGCTGATGACGGCGGCGACGACGGCGCTCGGCCTCATCCCGCTGCTCTTCTCGTCGGGGACCGGGAGCGAGGTACAGCGCCCACTCGCCGCCGTCGTGGTCGGCGGCCTCGTGACGAGCACGGTGCTGACCCTCCTCGTCATCCCGGCCCTCTACCGGTGGTTCAGCGAGCCGCCGCTGCGGGCCGAGTCCGCCGAACCGGCGCTCGCCGATTACGAACTGTCCGCTGCCCCCTCACACGCTACCGTTTGACCCGTGCCTACATGGGCGGGGGCCGGCCGCTCTCTGGAGCGCTCGCTTCCGATAGCGTCGACGTCCGGCAGCGTCGACGTTGCAGAGCGTCACCACGCCGGCTCCCCGCCCACCAGGGCACCCTTCCCTACACACCATGAAACAGATCCAGGCCTACATCAAGCCGCACAAACTCTCGGCCGTCACCCGCGCCCTCCACCACATCGAGGGCCTGACGGGGATGAGCGCCACCGACGTGAGAGGGTTCGGACGCGGGCGGGCGAAAGATTCGCCCCACCGCATCACCGAGGACCTCGTGGACTACGTTCCGCACGTCAAGCTCGAAGCCGTCGACGAGATCGTAGATGAGGTCGTCGAAACGATCCGGCGCGAGGCGCACACGGGCCTCCGGGGCGACGGGAAGATCTACGTCTCGCCCGTGGAGGATGCCGTCCGCATCTCGACGGGCGAGCGCGGTGACGCGGCTGTTTGAACGGGACCCCCAATCCCATGCGTAAACGCACTCTTCTCTTCGCAGCCGCCGGGTTGTTGTCTGCGGCCTTCCTCCGGCACCGCACCCGGCGGAACGGTTCGGAAGTCTCCTCCGAACGCGGCATCCTCGACCCCGAGGCCGTGCGCCGCCTCTACGACCGGCTCGCGCCGGCCTATGACCTCGTCGCCACGGCCTACGGGTTCGTCGGGGCGGGGCGTTTCCACCGCCGGGCCGTCGGTGCGCTCGGGCTGCGGCCCGGCAATACGGCTGTGGACCTCGGCTGCGGGACGGGAGCGAACCTCCCGTACCTCGTAGACGCTGTCGGGACGACAGGCCGAGTCATCGGCGTGGACCTCTCGCCGGGGATGCTGGATGAGGCCCGCGAGCGAGTGGAGCGGCACGGGTGGGAGAACGTCGATCTCGTCGAGGCCGATGTCCGGGCGTTCGCGTTTCCCGAAGCCGTCCACGGCGTCGTCGCCACCTACGCCCTCGAGATGGTGCCGGAGCACGACGTGGTGATAGAGAGGGCGGTCGAAGCTCTCGCTCCGGGCGGGCGGATCGCCGTCGGTGGGCTCCGCCGTCCCGAGGGCTGGCCGGAGTGGCTGGTGCACTTGGGCGAGCTCATCAACCGGCCCTTTGGAGTGACGCGCGCCTACGAGGACGTCCAGCCGTGGCACGCCGTCCGCCGCCACACTCGCGATGCCTCGTGCGAGGAGCACCTCTTCGGAGCCGTCTACCTCGCCGTCGGCGAAGCTTCACCCGATGCTACGGCCCCGGACCCCGCCAGCGTTCTTCAGAGGCCCTAGTCAAAGCGGATTCATGCAACAGACCACCTACCACGTCGAGAAGATGGACTGCTCCGCTGAAGAGCAGATAGTACGGATGCGCCTCGACGGGCTGAGCGGAATCCGCCGCCTCGCCTTCGACCTCCCGGCCCGCCGCCTCGACGTCTATCACACCGGCGACAGGGCAGCACTCGCAGCGGCGCTAGACACGCTCGGCCTCGGTGCCCGCGAGGTCGAGCACACCGACCGCGTCACGGAAGCCGTCACAGAGGATCTCGCCTCGGACGAGAGCGAGCGGAAGCCGCTCGTCGCGGCCCTTGCCATCAACGCCGCCTTCTTCGTCGGGGAGCTCACGGCCGGGATCCTCGCCGGCTCGATGGGGCTCGTCGCCGACTCCCTCGACATGCTGGCCGACGCGCTCGTCTACGCGCTCAGCCTCGCCGCCGTCGGCGGAAGCATGCTTCGCAAGAAGCAACTCGCCCGGTATAGCGCATACCTCCAGCTCGGCCTCGCCGTCTTCGGCCTCATCGAAGTCGTGCGCCGCTTCTGGATGGGCGAGGGCATGCCTGACGTGACCACGATGGTCGTCGTCGCGGCGCTCGCGCTCGCCGGGAACGTGGCGACGCTCTGGATCCTGAGCAAGGCGCGGCGCGGCGAAGCCCACATCGAGGCGAGCTGGATCTTCACCTCGAATGACATCAAAGTGAACGGGCTCGTCATCGCCTCGGCCGTGCTCGTCTGGGCGACGGCCTCAGGCATCCCGGACCTCCTCGCCGGCGGATTCATCTTCCTCATCGTCGCAAACGGCGCGCGGCAGATTCTCGCCCTTTCGAAGTAATTCCTTTCGCTCTCGTCTCCGAACACGCCATGCTCTCTCAAGTCCTCACCTACGTGCTCTTCCCCGCTGCGGCCACCCTCCTCGGTGGAGTCGTGGCCGCATTCCGCCCGCCGGGTGCCCGGCTCCAGAGCATCATCCAGCACTTCGCCGCCGGCGTCGTCTTCGCGGCCGTGGCTGGCGAGCTCCTGCCCGAGCTGATGCACGAGGCGGCGGCGCTCCCCACCGTCGTCGGGTTCGCCCTCGGCGTCGGGCTCATGCTAGGCGTCAAGCGGCTCACCGAGCGCGATCCGTCCGAGGCATCCCTGGGTGAAGACAGTGCGAGCGAGACGCGCGGGCTGGTGACGACGGTGGCCGTGGACGTCGCCATCGACGGCCTCCTCGTCGGGGTGGGCTTCGCGGCGGGGATGGAGGCGGGCCTGCTCGTGACGGTGGCGCTCACGCTCGAGGTCCTCTTCCTCGGCCTCGCCACGGCGTCGGCGCTCGTCGGAGCGGGGGCCTCGCGCGGCCGGGTGATCGGCACGACTGTGGGGCTTGCTGTGCTCCTCGTCGCCGGAGCGGCGGCGGGTGGGGCCGCACTCGGTTTCCTCACAGGTGGGCTTCTCGCCGGCGTGCTCGCCTTCGGCGTGGCCGCGCTGCTCTACCTCGTCACCGAAGAGCTCCTCGTCGAGGCGCATGAGACCGAGGACACCCCGCTCGCCACGGCCACCTTCTTCCTCGGCTTCCTCGCTCTCCTCCTCATCGAAATGGCGCTCTGACGCACCGCCTGATCCGGACTGACCCTATGCCTGACACCTTCCGCCTCGACCTCCCCGTCCTCCTTCCCGAAATACCCGACGCCCGCGATGCCTGCGTGGCCCGCCTCACCGATGCCCTCGCAGCCACCGAAGGAGTCGAGCGCGCCCACGTCGTCCCCGCCGAGAATGACACCCCGGCGCAGGTCTGCATCCATTACGACCCCGACGTCGTCGCCCTCCCCCGGATCCGGCGGATCGCCGAGCGAGCCGGTGCCCGCATCACCGGGCGCTACGGCCACGTGCTGTGGGAGACCGACGGGCTCGCCCACCAGCGCCGCGCCCGGACTGTCGGGGAGCGGCTGAAGCAGCAGCCGGGCGTCGTCGAGGCGCAGGCCAACGCGACGGGGCCGATCCGCATCGAGTTCGACCGCACGGTCACCGATGAGGGGGCGCTCCGGCGGGCGCTCGGCGGCCTGGGCGTGACCGTCGCCCCAGGGGACCCCGTCGAGCAGGCAGCCCGCCCCGATATCGACGACCACGGCGACGACGCAGGCCACGACCACGCGCCAGGCGAGAAGCACGACCACGCGGAAGGCGACGCTCACGGCGGCGGGGCGCACGACCACGCCCACGGCGGCATCTTCGGCGAGCGGACCGAGGTGATCTTCGCCGTGCTTTCCGGCGTCTGCGTCGCGCTCGGCTGGGCGCTCGGTGCCCTCACCGAGATCGCCGAGTCGGTGCCGTTCGCGCTCTTCCTCGGGGCATATCTCTTCGGCGGGTGGTTCACCGTCCGTGAGGCGTGGGACTCGATCCGCGCCGGGCGGTTCGAAATCGACTTCCTCATGCTTGTCGCCGCAGCCGGTGCCGCTGCGCTCGGCGAATGGTTCGAGGGCGCGCTCCTCCTGTTTCTCTTCTCCATCGGCCACGCGCTCGAAGGCTACGCGATGGGCCGCGCCCGGAAGGCCATCGAGGCACTCGCCGAGCTCGCCCCCGAAACGGCGACCGTCCGCAGAAACGGGTCGGAGCACGAAGTACCCGTCGAGGAGCTGGCCGTAGGCGACACAGTTATCGTCAAGACGAACGAGCGACTCCCCGCCGACGGCTTCGTGGTCAAGGGGACGAGCGCCATCAACCAGGCCCCCGTGACGGGCGAGAGCGTGCCCGTCGACAAACGGCCCGTCGACAACCGCGAGGCGGCCCTGACCGATCCGCAGGCGCTCGACGCCGAACACCGCGTCTTCGCCGGGACGATCAACGGGAGCGGCGCGCTCGAAGTCGTCGTGACGAAGACCTCGGCCGAGTCCACCCTCGCCCGCGTGGTGCAGATGGTGACCGAGGCCGAGACCGAGCGCTCGCCAACGCAGCGCTTCACCGACCGGTTCGAGCGCGTCTTCGTGCCTGCCGTGCTCGCGCTCGTCGTGCTGCTGCTCTTTGCGTGGGTCGTCGTGGACGAGACGTTCGCCCAGTCGTTCTACCGAGCAATGGCCGTGCTCGTGGCCGCGAGCCCATGTGCCCTCGCGATTGCCACGCCGAGCGCCGTCCTCTCGGGTGTGGCGCGGGCCGGACGGGGAGGCGTCCTCGTCAAAGGGGGCGGGCCGCTGGAGAACCTCGGCGAGCTAACCGCCATCGCCTTCGACAAGACGGGCACGCTCACCGAAGGCAAGCCCCGCGTGACGGATGTGGTCCCAGCCGACGGTGCGACGGAAGAGGACCTGCTCCGCACGGCGGTCGCCGTCGAGCGGCTGAGCGATCACCCGCTCGCGAAGGCCGTCGTCCGGCACGGCGAGGCACAGGGCGTCTCGTCGGCAGAAGCGCACGATCTGCAGAGCCTCACCGGGCGTGGCATCCGCGCCGAGCTCGATGGCGAGCCCGTCTTCATCGGCAAAGATGACCTCTTCGTCGAGATCGAAGGGCCGGCACTGCCCGACGCCGTCCGCCAGACCGTCGAGCGCCTGGAGACGGACGGTCGGACGACGATGATCGTCCGGCGCGGAGACCGCTACCTCGGCGTCCTCGGCCTGATGGACACGCCGCGTGAGGCGGCGAAGGAAACGATCCAGCGCCTCCGCGAACTCGGGATCGAGCGGATGGTGATGATCTCCGGCGACAACCAGCGCGTGGCTGAGGCCGTCGCCCGTGCTGTTGGCCTCGACGAGGCGCGCGGCGACCTCATGCCCGACGACAAGGTCGAGACGATCAAAGCCCTCAGCCGCGAGGCGAAGGTGGCGATGGTCGGCGACGGCGTCAACGACGCCCCCGCGATGGCGAACGCGACCGTCGGCATCGCGATGGGCGCGGCAGGCTCCGACGTGGCCCTCGAAACGGCCGACGTGGCGCTCATGGCCGACGACCTCCGGCACCTCCCCTTCGCCGTCGGCCTCAGCCGGAAGACGCGCGGCATCATCCGGCAGAACCTGTGGATGAGCCTGGGGATGGTCGCCTTCCTCGTCCCGGCGACGATCTTCGGACTCGGCATAGGCCCGGCGGTAGCGCTTCACGAAGGGAGCACGCTCATCGTTGTCTTCAACGCTCTCCGTCTGCTCGCCTACAACGACCGCACGGCCACGGATACGCCGACCGCGCCATGATCCTGAACCGAGGTCGGATGAAGACGCTCCATCGTCCCGAGCAATTAGCGAACGGTCGTTCCTATCGCTCGCGGGATATCCGTTACTCTCGCGGGCGGACCCCCGCTTGCCGCTGGAACACCTCAGCGAAGTGGCTCGCGCTTCGGTATCCGCACCGCCGTGCTACCTCCTTGATCTTCAGGTCCGTCGTCCGCAGCAGCCGTTGGGCCTCCTCGATGCGGCACTGCGTGACGTACCGAAGCGGAGTGAGATCGAGCGACCGCTTGAACTCGCGCGCGAAGTGGAACTCGCTAAGTCCGGTCTGCTCGGCCATCTGGCCCACCGTGATGGGCTCGGAGAGATGG
>JBBSMV010000188.1:0-6069 GCA_038232975.1 Rhodothermales bacterium | reverse complement strand
GTCGCGTGGGTGTGGGCGATGTGCTGGTAGACCCCGCCGAAGCGGTGCTGGTACTTCACCTCGCGGCCTTTGTAGGAGTAGACGATGTCGAACTGCTCGTCGCCCGCGCCGTCGAGGATGACGGTGAGCTGCTCCTCGCTCAGCTTCTTCAGCGGCGTCTCGAAGTCGAACCCGTAGGCGTCGGCGACGGCGCGGAGCTGGGAGAACACCCAGATGTCGCGCGGCGCGCCGAGCGGGGCGAGGCCGCCCTCGGCAATCGTCTTCTTCGGGTTCGGGATGACGAGGTCGGGGTCTATTTCTTTGCGGACGCCGAGGCCGTTGCAGTCGGGGCACGCGCCGTAGGGCGAGTTGAAGCTGAAGGTGTTCGGCGAGGGGTCGTCGTAGCTCAGGCCGCCCTCGGGGTCGGTGAGGTGGCGGCTCATCAGCCGGTCCTCCTCGCCGGGGACCGCCGCGATCAGCGTCCCGCCGCCCATCCCGAGCGCAAGCTCAACGGCACGGGCGATCCGGGGCCGCGCCCCGTCCTTGACCACGAGCCGGTCCACGACGACCTCGATGTCGTGGATTTTGTAGCGGTCCACCTTCATCCCCCGCGTGATCTCGCGCAGCTCGCCGTCTACGCGGACGCGCTCGAAGCCCTGCCCGGCGAGCTGCTCGAAGAGGTCGCGGTAGTGCCCCTTGCGCCCGCGCACGACGGGTGCCAGGACGACGACCTTCGTCCCCTCCGGGAGGGCGAGGAGGGCATCTATGATCTCGTCGTCGGACTGCCGGCGCATCCGGCGGTGCGACTTGTACGAGTAGGCGTCCGAGGCGCGGGCAAAGAGGAGCCGGAGGAAGTCGTAGATCTCCGTCACCGTCCCGACGGTGCTCCGCGGGTTGCGCGAGACCGTCTTCTGCTCGATGGCGATGACGGGCGAGAGGCCGTCGATGAAGTCCACGTCGGGCCGCTCCATGACCCCGAGGAACTGCCGGGCGTAGGCGCTGAGGCTCTCCATGTAGCGCCGCTGCCCCTCGGCGTAGATCGTGTCGAAGGCGAGCGACGACTTGCCGCTCCCGCTCAGCCCGGTGATGACGACGAGCGCGCCCCGAGGCAGGTCGAGGTCTACGTTCTGGAGGTTGTGCTCGCGGGCACCGCGAATCGTGATCTGGTCGTCCATGCGGAGGCGAATCGTGGCGGGAAGTCTATCCTGGCTCCAACCGGAGGCGGGCCGCCCCGTTCCGCCTCGGGGCGTCCCGCGTGGTGAAGGCTCGGTAAGACTCGGCCCTCGGGCTGACGGCAGCCTGTCAGCGCGCCCCCGTGACCTGTCTGCAACGAGATCGGCGACCGAGGCGGTGAGCGCAGGAGAGGAATCGCGGGCTATGTCTTCCCCTCCCGGACGGGCTCGGTCGCCCCCATTTGTTCGAGAGGCCGTTGCCTATTCTCGTCCGAATCCTTAACCTCTCGCGCCTCCCCCAGTCACCTGACGCGCCGGCCTCCTGACGCAACGCCCCCGCATGACGCCCGCCGACCGCTACGCCCGCCTCACAGCGCTCTTCTTCGACGCGCTCGAACGCACCCCCGAGGTCCGGGACGCGTGGCTCGCCACGGCCTGCGACGAGCCGGACATCCGGGAGGAGGTCGCCTCCATGCTCACCCACCACCTGGACGAGGCACCGGGACCCCTCGACCGGCCCCTCCTCACCCGGCCTGACCGCGCCTTCGGCGGCACGACCCACGAAGCGGTAGACCCGCTCGTCGGCCAGCGCGTCGGGGCGTGGCAGGTGACGGGCGTGCTCGGGCGCGGCGGGATGGGCACCGTCTACCGGGCCGAGCGCGCCGACGAGACCTTCATGCAGCACGCCGCGCTCAAGCTCGTCCACCCTGGCTTCGCGGCCGACTTCCGGGCACGTTTCCTGCGCGAGCGGGCGCTGCTGGCCGGCCTCGACCACCCCGGCATCGCCCGCCTCCTCGACGGCGGCCTCGCCTCCGGCGACGCGCCCTACCTCGCAATGGAGCTCGTCGAGGGCGAGCCGATCACGGCCTATGCCGAGGTGTGCAGACTCGACCTCCGCCGGCGGCTCGGCCTCTTCCTCCAGGCCTGCGACGCCGTCGCGCACGCGCACCTCCACCTGATCGTCCACCGCGACCTCAAGCCACCGCACATCCTCGTGGAGGACCCTGCAGGTCCGGGGCAGGCTGGGCAGCCGCGCGTAAAGCTGCTCGACTTCGGGATCGCCAAGATGCTCTCGGAAGAAGACGACGGGCTCACGCGGACGGGTGCCTCGGGTCCGCTCACGCCCTCGTACGCCGCGCCCGAGCAGCTCCTCGGCCAGCCGATCACGACCGCCACCGACGTCTACGCGCTCGGCATCGTGCTCTACGAGCTGCTCGCCGGCCGGCGGCCCTACGAGCTCGGGGTGCTCACCGCCGCCCAGGTCGAGCGGGTCGTCTGCGAGCACACGCCGCCGCCGCCGAGTGTCGTGGCCGGGGAGCACGCCCGCGCGCTCCGGGGCGACCTCGACACGATCGTGATGAAGGCCCTGGCGAAGGAGCCGCAGCGGCGCTACCCCTCGGCCGAGGCCCGCGCCGCCGACCTCCGCCGCTACCTCGCCGGGCAGCCCGTCGAGGCACGCCCCGCGACGGCCGGGTATCGGCTCAGCCGGTTCGTCCGGCGGCACCGCAGCGGCGTCGCCGCCGCCGCCGCCGTGCTGCTGCTCGTCGGCTTCTACACCGTCCGCCTGCGAGCCGAGCGCGACCGGGCCCAGGCGGCGACGACCGAGGCCCAGGAGGAGACCGACCGCGCCGCCGCCGTGGCGGGCTTCCTCGAACAGATCCTCCGCGCCCCCAACACCCGCTGGTACGTCGAGGGCGAGGCCCGAGGCCCCGACACCCCGATCCGCGCCGTGCTCGACGAGGCCGCCGCCCGCGTCGACCACGACTTCGCCGACCGGCCCGACCTGCTCGCCGATCTCCACCACATTCTCGGCGACACCTACTCCGCCCTCGGGCTTGCCCCCGAGGGCTGGCGGCACCACCTCCGCTCCCTCGCCCTTCGCGAGAGTCTCTACACGCCCCCGCACCCCGCGATCGCCGAGGCCCTTTACTACGTCGCCAGCGCCATCGGCTCCAGCAACGTCGGCGAACACACCCGCCTGCTTGAGCGCGCCGTGGCGATGCAGCGGGCGCGCAACGAGGGCAACAACTTCCCGTTCATGGTGCTCGACCTCTCTTCCAACTACCGCGAGGCGGGCCGCTACGCCGAGGCGGAGGCGTTGAGCAGGGACGGCATCGCAGGCGTCCCGACGCGGTTCGTGCCCGGCGATGACGGCTTCCGCTACCGGGACCGCATCCTGATCTTGCTGCTGCAGAAGCGGGCGGACGCGCTGAGGGGGTTGGGCGAGATTGGGGTCGCCGCCCACCAGCTCGCCTCTGCCGATGCCGTGATCATGCGCCTGCCCCGCCTCACGACCAACTCCGAGGTCTGGCAGACCCAGATGTGCTCGCTCGGGACGCTCCTGCTCCAACAGAGACGCTACGCCGAGGCCGAGCCGCTTCTGCTGGCGTGCTACGGCGAGGGGCCGCCGCGCGCGCCGGCCTCGCCGTTCCCCGTGCCGGAGGCGGTACGACCGGCTGACGAACGCGGCCTCCGGGCGACCGCGAGCGCCGGGCTCGTCGCGCTCTACGAGGCGTGGGGCCGCCCCGCCGAGGCCGCGCCCTACCGCGCCGAGGCCGCGCGCTACCAGGCGTTCCAGGACTCGCTGCGGGTCTCGCTCCGGGAGCCGGACGCGTCCAACTGAGCGCTGCCTCTCACGCAGGCGGATGCACGAGCAACAGGTGGGATCGCAGACATACGATGCCGTAGCTTGACCCGAACCGACCGACGAGACGATGCCCACACTCAGCGACACGCACCCCGAAGCCGAGCAGGTGCAGATCCGGCTCCTGCGCGAGGCCGGGATGGCACGCCGCCTCCGCCTCACCTTCAGCCTGACGCAACAAGCACTCGCCCTCTCGGCCGACGCGCTGCGGCGGCGTCACCCGGACCTGACCGACGAGGAGCGGCTCGTGCGGACCGTCGCTCTCCGCTACGGCGAGGGCATGGCCCAGGCTCTGCGCGATGATCTCGAACGCCGACGGACGCGGGCACCGGGAACGTAAGCGTTGGTGACGCGCCCATGACCGACCCGGACCTGCCGGCCGCCACGCGCCCCCTCATCGCCGCCTTCGAGCGGCTTGGCGTCGCCTATTTCGTCGGCGGCTCCGTCGCCAGCTCGGCCTACGGCCTGCCCCGGACGACACTCGACGTGGACCTCGTGGCCGATCTGAAGCCGGCGCACATCGGGCCGCTCGTGCGCGCTCTCGAAGCAGAGTATTATACGGATTCAGTTTGACGATGTCAGGATAGCGCCGACCTCGACCTCGGTGGGCACAGTTTGCATCGGCGCCCCACGACGGTGGCGATGGGCACCGCGGGGGGAGCTATCCAGACACCACGAGACCGATTCCGTATTACGTCTCGGCCCCGATGATCGCCGAGGCGCTGGAGCGGCGGTCGTCGTTCAACGTGATCCACCTCGCCACGATGCTCAAGCTCGACGTGTTCCTGCTCAGGGCGACGGCCTACGACCGGGAGGCGTTCCAGCGTGCTCAGGCTCTGAGCCGAACGACCGAGGCGATGCCCGCCGTGTTTGCCTCTGCCGAAGACGTGGTGCTGCACAAGCTGCTCTGGTACCGGATGGGCGACGAGGTCTCCGAGCGGCAGTGGCACGACGTGCTCGGCGTGCTCAGGGTGCAGGGCGATCTGCTCGACGGTGCCTATCTGCGCCGGTAGGCCGCCGTGCTCGACGTATCCGACCTGCTGATCCGGGCACTGGGTGAAGCAGACCTCTGGCTCCCCGACACCTGAAACCGGCAGGCCGCCTCGTTTTAGAGGCGGCCCGCATCGTGAGGTCTGGCTACGTCTCGGACCTCGGCCCGTCAGCGCACGAGCGTCACGCGCCGTGTCGTCACCGACGCCCCAGCCGTCAGGCCGGCCGGCTGGCGGGCTACCTCGCCTACACCCTCGCCTGCGCCCAGCGTCGGTTCGATCTCATCAATCGGGGCCGGGCCTATCCCGCCCAGCGCGACCGCCTCCACGATCTGGCGGCCGTGGCCCGGCTGCGGCTGCTCGGCTCGTGGCATCTCGGAGCCGCCTTCACCTTCCAGACCAGCCAGCCCCTCTCCCTCCCGGCGGGGGCCTATGTCACCGACGACCCCTTCCTGGGAGGGAGCGATGCCGGCGGCCTAGCCTACGACTTCCTGAGCTACAACGGCAGTCGGGGTGCGCCCTACCACCGGCTCGACCTCTCGCTCGAAGGTGACCTCGTCCGCATCCGGGGAACCCGCTCGCGTTCACGCTGGACGTGTACAACGCCTACGCCCAACGCAACCCGCTCGTCACCTACTGGGACGTGCTCGCCGATGAAACGCCCCCGGGGGCATCGAGTCGCGGCCCCAGGTAGTGCAATACGGCGGGCTTCCCATGCGGCCTTCCGTCAGTCTCAGCTACACGTTTTGAGGTGGTGATGAAGCGAGCTATCTCTATACTCATCCTCGGTCTTCCGCTCCTGGTGGCGGCTTGTGACAGCTACGACGAGGTGTTCGAGCGAGTTGACGTGGAGGTGCCGGGGTACACCCCACGTCTGGTGGTGGACGGGTAGCAAGTAGAAGCAGACCGTCTCCGTAGGATCATACCAAATCCGGTTGATCGGGATCACCCTGGCCGTAGGGACAGGCGTGCCGTGTCCGCGCAGAGGTGCCCCAGGGCTGGACAGGGCACGCCCTGTCCCTACGACTACGGGCAGAGGCGGAGACCTACCCAGTTTATCCGGACTTGGTATCAGACCGTCTCCGGTGCCTCGGGTGTCTCCGCCTTCGCGTCGGCGGCTCCGTCGCCGCTCGGGGCGGGGGGGGCGTCATCCTCGTCGAGGATCAGGCGGGCCACGTCAGCGATGGCGTCGCCGGACTTGAGGTTGATCACGCGGACGCCCTGCGTGTTGCGGCCCATCTCGCGGATGTCAGCCACCCGCATCCGAATGGCGATGCCGCCCTCG
>JBBSMV010000187.1:0-6076 GCA_038232975.1 Rhodothermales bacterium | reverse complement strand
TGGTACCACCGGCGAAGCCGGAGACGACGGAGAAGACGCCGTCGAGCTTCTCGTAGGGCGGCTCCATGCACCAGAAGCAGCCGCCGGCAAAGATCGCCGTGTCGGCGGCGGCCGTCGGCTCGGTGTTGAGGCTGACGGCCGCGGCCGGGGTCGAGGCATCGGCCGTAGCGTCGGGGTCGCCGCAGGCGGCGGCGGCGAGGAGCAGCCCGAGCACGACGGCGAGGGCAGCGGTGGTAGAGCGAAGCATGGGAGGCGCGGGTTGGGAGTACGAGGGCGTGGTACCGGATAAACGGCGGGTGCCCGTCTGCCGTTGCCCGCGATGTGTGAAATAACGCGTCTGTTTCTATCACGGAGCGATAACACGGCGCGCCCGGCGGTATCATCTCGGTGCCGGCTACCATGAGGGCAAGGTCGTAGGGACACGGCGTGCCGTGTCCGGGTGACGGTGCCGCCCCGCATGCGGGCGAGGAAGGCTCGTCCCTACGCAATCGTGTGGAATACCGACAGATGCGAGGGTCGAACCGATGAGACCTACCTCTGGGACCTACGATGCCATCGTCGTCGGGGCCGGGCCGAACGGGCTGGCGGCGGCGATCACGCTGGCCGAGGCCGGGTTGCGCGTCGTTGTCTTCGAGGCGAACGCGACGGCGGGCGGCGGCGTCCGCTCGCTGCCGCTGACCGAGCCGGGGTTCGTCCACGACTTCGGCGCGGCGGTTTTCCCCTTCGGCCTCGGCTCGCCGTTCTTCCAGCGTCTGCCGCTGGCGCGCTACGGGCTGCGCTGGGTTCAGCCGGACCTCCCGCTGGCACACCCGCTCGACGGCGGCCGGGCCGCGCTGATGTACCCCTCGCTCGGGCAGACGGCGGAGGGCCTCGGCCGCGACGGGGCGCGCTACCGCCGGCTCCTCGCCCCGCTCGTGCGCGCGTGGCCCCGCCTGGCCGAAGAAATCCTCGGCCCGGTCCTCCACCTTCCCCGACACCTCCTCACGCTCGGGCGCTTTGGGCTGCCTGCCCTCCTCCCGGCCCGCACCCTCGCGGACCTCCTCTTCCGCAGAGAAGGGGCGCGGGCGCTGTGGGCCGGCGTGGCGGCGCACGCCGCGCTCCCCTTCTCTGCGCCAGCCTCGTCGGCGGTCGGCCTCGTGCTCCTCGCGGTCGGGCACCGGGTCGGCTGGCCGGTCCCGCGCGGCGGGGCGCAGGCGATCACCGACGCGCTCGTGGCGCACCTCGGCGCGCTCGGCGGCGAGGTCGTGACGGGCGAGCGTGTCGAAGCGCTCGGCGACCTGCCCCCGGCGCGGTCGGTGCTGATGGATACGGCTCCGGAGACGCTCCTCCGGGTGGCGGGCGACCGGCTGCCGGAGGGCTACCGCGCAGCGCTCCGCGCCTTCCGCCGCGGCCCCTCCGTCTTCAAGCTCGACTACGCGCTCGACGGGCCGATTCCCTGGCAGAACCCGGACTGCGCGCGCGCCGGGACGGTCCATCTCGGCGCGACCCTCGAGGAGATCGCCGAGGCCGAGGCCGCCGTCGCCGAGGGTCGCGTCCACCCGCGCCCCTACGTCCTCCTGGCCCAGCCGAGCCTGTTCGACGCGACGCGCGCACCCGAGGGCAAGCACACCGTCTGGGCCTACGCCCACCTCCCCTTCGGCTCGACCGTGGACTACGCCGCCGCCATCGAAGCGCAAATCGAGCGGTTCGCGCCGGGCTTCGGCGACCGGGTGATCGCCCGGAGCGTGCTCGACCCCGCCGCGCTCGAACGGCGCAACGCCAACCTCGTCGGCGGCGAGATCTTCGGGGGCGCGCAGGACCTAGCCCAGGTCGTCGCGCGGCCGGTCCTCCGCCCGGAGCCGTACCGGACGGGCGTGCCCGGTCTCTACCTCTGCTCGGCCTCGACGCCGCCCGGCGGCGGGGTCCACGGGATGTGCGGGGTTCGGGCGGCGCAGACGGCGCTCCGCGACGTGTTCGCCTAGCGGGCGATGCACGCGGGGCGGGGCGTGTGGGAGGGAGGGGGTGTGGGGGTAAAAAGAGAGGTTCTGTCTCTTTCGTCACCCTCTGGGCTTTCGGCGCCCGCTCCTCGGTCGCTCCTCCCCTCTCTGTCTCTCCTCCCCTCCACTCCTCTTCGCAGCCCCCACACCATGCCCCTCGGCGCCATCGTCGGCCGGCCGAACGTCGGCAAGAGCACGCTCTTCAACCGGCTCACCGAGGTGCGCCAGGCCATCGTCCACGACGAGCCGGGCGTCACGCGCGACCGCATCTACGGCGACGCCGAGTGGAACGGCCGGAGCTTCGACCTCGTCGACACCGGCGGCTTCGTCCCGCGCTCGGCCGACCGCTTCGAGGCCGCCATCCGCGAGCAGGTCCAGATCGCCCTCGGTGAGGCCGACGCCATTGTCTTCGTCGGCGACGTGACGACCGGCGTGACCGACCTCGACGCCGAGATGGCGACGGTGCTGCGGCGGACCGAGAAGCCCGTCTTCGTCGTCGCCAACAAGGCCGACAGCGCGGCCCGTCGGCTCGACGCCGCCGAGTTCTACAACCTCGGCCTCGGCGAGGTCTACCCCGTCAGCTCCACCAACGGCAGCGGCACCGGCGACTTCCTCGACGACCTCGTGGCGGCCCTCCCCGAGGACCCGCCGGCCGAGGCCCCCGCCGTGCCGCGCATCGCCTTCATCGGCCGGCCGAACGTCGGCAAGTCGTCGCTCACCAACGCGCTCCTCGGCCAGGAGCGGAGCATCGTCACCGAGATCAGCGGGACCACGCGCGACTCGGTGGACGTGCTCGTCGAGCACGAGGGGCAGCCGGTGATGCTCGTCGACACGGCTGGGCTGCGGAAGAAGGCCAAAGTCCGCGAGAACGTCGAGTTCTACTCGACCCTCCGCACCGAGCGCGCCGTCCAGAGCTGCGACGTGGCCGTCGTGCTGCTCGACGCCTCGCTCGGCCTCGAGGCGCAGGACGCCCACATCATCCGGCAGGCCGAGGAGATGAAAAAGGGCATCGTGATCGCCGTCAACAAGTGGGACCTCGTCGAGGACAAGGAGACCAACACCGCGCGCGACGCCGAGCGGGCGATCCACGAGCGCCTCGGCACGCTCGACTTCGTCCCGGTGCTGTTCGTCTCGGCGCTGACGGGGCAGCGGATCGGGCGGGTGCTCGACAAGGCCCTCGAGGTCGCCGCCGAGCGCGGCAAGCAGGTCCCGACGGCCGCCCTCAACGCCGTCGTGGAGAAGGCCGTGCAGCGGCACCACCCGCCGTCGGCCGGGGGCCGGGCGGTGACGATCAAGTACGCCACGCAGGTCCGCGCCGAGCCGCCGGTGATCGCGTTCTTCAGCAACTACCCGCAGGGGGTGAAGGAGCCGTACCGGCGCTACCTCGAGAACCGGCTGCGCGAGGCGTTCGGGTTCGAGGGCGTCCCGCTCACGCTCTCGTTCAAGCAGAAGTGATGGGGCGCGCCGTTGCCGCGCTCGCGCTGCTGGCCGCCTCGGTGCCGGCGCAGCCCGACTTCCGGCCGGTCGTGCTCACGGGCGAGCAGACGCCGCGCTTGCTCGGAGCCTCGCCCGAGGAGATCGCGGCCTTCGTCGTGCGGGACGGCGCGCTCGTGCCGGTCCCGGTGCAGGTAGACGAGCGGTTCGTCTACGACCTGGCGAGCGCGTACCCGCCCGGCTTCGGCCCCCGCGACTGCCCGCGCCGCGTGTGGTGCCGCGACCTCCGGGGCCAGGTCGTGGA
The DNA here is from genome assembly GCA_038232975.1 of Rhodothermales bacterium. Taxonomy (GTDB): domain Bacteria; phylum Bacteroidota; class Rhodothermia; order Rhodothermales; family JANQRZ01; genus JANQRZ01. The sequence continues at coordinate 2,362 of JBBSMV010000187.1, read as the reverse complement.
GGTCGGGTACGCCGACCCCGATACCTACGTCGGTGCCGACCCGGACCCGGCGCTCGACGCCCTCGACGAGATCGCGCTCATGCTCCGCGACTTCGGCGAGGCGACCGATGCCGACCCACCGGGCATGGATGCCGCGACGCGGACGGTGGTCAAAGCCGCAGCCGGCGGCGCGGCTCGCTACACCTACCTGTACCGTCGCACCGCCCCGGCGCTTCGGACCGACACGAGCTACGTCAGGTATGACATTGCCTTCGAGCGCGGCCCGTACCTGGCGACCTACGACCACGGCGGGCGGATGCCGCGATCCTCGGCTTCCCCTACGGCTTCCCGTCCGGCAACCGCACTGGCTCGAACCCCGAGGGCGCGCGCGTCACGACGCCGCACTACCGCCTGCACTTCGCCGACCGCTGGGTCCTGGACGAGCTGGCCCCGGCGGGCGGGCCGGACCTGCTCGACGTGGACATGATCGGGTTCGGGCTGGGAATCTGCTGGCGCACGCCCTACACCGGCTCGCTGAGCGAGGGCGCGTTCGTGGTCAACCGGAGCGGCCGGTGCGGGCGCTCCGGGGCGTCGTCGGGTTCAACAGCGGGCCGCTCGTGCAGCAGACGTGGCTCTTCTACGACCGGCTCATCGAGACGCGCTCGGCGCTCCGGGTCCACGCGGTCCCCGGCGTGATGAGCTACCTCGACCTCAGCGACGCCGCGCGCGGAATGACCTACACCGACGCCAACCACTCCTACGGCGTGCTCGTGGACGGGGAGCCGGACGCGCTGCGCGCCGAGGCCCCGACGTGGCAGGCCGTCTCGGGGCCGCACGGCACGCTCGTCACCATGCACGACGTCACAGCCGAAGGCTTCACGCCCGCCGTCGAGACGTACTACGAAGACCATGACTTCCCGCCCTACCCTGCCTGCGTCGGCGACGACGAGTTCATCGGCGCGCACGGCCTTCGCATCGCCGGGGGGATTCCAAACACAGACCCGCGCAACGGCGAGGCAGCGACGCTCGGTCTCGTCCGGCGGATCGTGGTCGGCGGAGCCGTGGCACCGACCGTCGCGGCGTTACAAACTCCCCTCGTTCTCACCGTCCGCTGACATGCTTGCTCGTCTGCTGCCTCTCGCTTTCGTCGCGCTCGCCGTGGCGCAGTTCGTACTTGGTCGCCCGCTCGTCGGCGGGAGCTACGGCCTGATCGCGCTCGGGCTGTACCTCGCCGGGGCGGGGCAGGACACACGCCCGCTCCAGTGGGTCGGAGCCGGCGTGGCGGCGTTCGCGCTCGTGCTCCTTCTGTGGGCGGGGTTGCAGGCGTTGAGACTACCGAACGACGATTAGTTTCCCTTCATCCGTAAAGGACTTGGTTGCAGACTGCACAGTGAGCCGATAGAGGTAGACCCCTGCCGGAAGCGAATGCACATTCATGAGCACCTCCTGCCCTTGCCCCGCAGGGAAGGAATAGACCGAAGAGGCGACGGTCTGCCCGATGGCAGAATAGAGGTTGACAGTGATAGACGCTGGTACCGGCAGATCAAGACGGAGCGTCGATGTTGACACTGCGGGGTTTGGTACTGGGGAGTGAATGAACCAATCAGCACTCGACTCCTCGGAACTGGTCGAGCCGAGGATTTGAATCTCTGCGACAGGAAACCAGTTATAGCGGTGCGCGTTCGGTCTGATGGCAACTCTCTAGCAAACGCAAGGTTCAACGGCGATTCGCCACCCAGTCATCGTCACCATGAAAGCTATCTCCCCTGACCTGCGCCACCGCATCGTTGCCGCCTACGAGCGCGGCGAAGGCTCCCAGCGCGAAATGGCTAGGCGTTTTGCCGTCGCAGAGGCCACCGTCGAGCGACTCGTCCGTCTTAAGCGCGAGACCGGCGCGCTCGACCCCAAACCGCACGCCGGAGGCTGGACCCCTGCGCTCACCGAGGCCGACCGCCCCGAGCTGCTCGCCGCCTTCGAGCGTGAGCCGGACCTGAGGCAGCAGGACCTCGCCGAGCGCCTCACCGCCGAGGGCCGTCGCACCAGCCGCTCTGCGGTCGGGCGTGCGCTCAAGCGCCTAGGGATCACGCGAAAAAAAAGACGATGACGCCCCCGCAGCAGCGCACCCCCGAGGTGCAGGCCGAGCGCGCAGCCTTCGCCGCGCGGCTAGCCGAGATCGATCCGGCGCGCATCAAGGTCGTCGCTGAGAGCCGCGTCGAGGTGGGGCAGCGTCTGGCCTATGGCTACAGCGCGCGCGGCGAGCGCTGCTACGACAGCGCGCCCTTCCGCTCGGGCATCGTGCGCTCGCTCGTCGGATGGCTCGCGCTCGACGGCTCGGGCGGAGCCGGAAGCGGCTCCGGCGTGGCGACGCACGCCGGTACGGTCA
>JBBSMV010000186.1:0-6078 GCA_038232975.1 Rhodothermales bacterium | reverse complement strand
TTCGACCTCGACGAGGCGCGCATCGGGGCGGGGTTCCGGATCATGCTCTGGGGCTTCTTCATCAAGTGCGTCGTCGCCGACCGGCTGGCCCCCTACGTGGACGTGGTCTACGGCGACCCCTCGGGGTTCTCCGGGCTGGCCGTCTGGGCAGCGACCTACGCCTTCGCCTTCCAGATCTACGGCGACTTCGCCGGCTACAGCCTGATCGCCATCGGCTCGGCGAAGGTAATGGGCTTCGACCTGATGGACAACTTCCACCGGCCCTACTTCTCGAAGTCCATCGCGGAGTTCTGGCGTCGGTGGCACATCAGCCTGTCTACCTGGTTCCGGGACTACCTCTACATCCCGCTCGGCGGCAACCGGGTGCCGCGCTGGCGGTGGTACGTCAACATGATGGTGGTCTTCGCCGTCAGCGGGCTGTGGCACGGGGCGGCGTGGACGTTCGTCGTCTGGGGCGTGCTCCACGGGGCCTACCTCGCCGTCGGCGCGGCGACGGGTCCGTTCCGCGACCGGCTCTGGGCGCGCGCCGAGGTGGCCTACCGCCGGGGAGCCCGTCGGGGCGAGGCCGTCGAGCGGATGGGGCCGGCCGCGCCCGCAGTGGAGAATATGAGCGCGGTGCGACGATGGGTCGGCGTGTTCGTCACGTTTCACCTTTTCGTCGTGTCGCTGGTGCTGTTTCGGTCGAGGGGAATGGAGTCCGTCTTTGTGTTGTCCCGCAATGCTTTCCGGGCCGTGCCGGGCACCGTCTCTTCGCCCTGGCTTCCAGGCTTCAGCGGTCTGGAGCTCGGCTTTATACTGGCGGCGGTGGCGGTGCTCATCTTCGTGGACCTGCTCGAGGAGCGGCGCTCGCTCTCGGACCGTGTCGGGGCGCTCTCGCTCCCGCTGCGGTGGGCGTTCTACGTACTCCTGACCGTCGTCATCGTCCTGTTTGGGGCATATGGGGACGGGGTCTTTATCTACTTCCAGTTCTAAACGCATGACTTGCTATGGAATCTGATACGTCAGCACGCGGCCTCGCCCTGAGGGCGAGCCTGTTCCTGCTCCTGGTGGTGCTGGTGCTGGTGGCCGCGAAAGCCCAGGACACGCTCCGCGACATCCCAGCGCTGGGCTATAAGCTCCAGGATATCCAGCGCCTCCAGCCCGAGACCGTCTTCATCGGGACCAGCCACACCTACCGCCATGTGAATGTGGCACGCTTCGACAGCTTGCAGGGGAACGGGATGAGCTACAACTTGGGCTTACAGGGAGCCGCTGCCCTAGAAATCCACTATCTGGCGGAGAGGATGCTCGGGCTACCCTACGTGAAGCGACTCGTGCTCGAGCTTCGCACGGTGCTCCCGAGAGTATCGGAGTTGAACGAGAACCTCCGTACCCGGCGGACCTACTACTTCCACGACCTCCGGCGCGTCCGGCTGGCATCCCGCGCTACCCTCGCCTTCGACCTGCCCCTGAACGAGCGGCTCGAGATCGTGCGCAGGCGCTACGAACTCGCTCTATACCACTACCTGTTGCCTGGACAGGGGATCGCCCTGGTCTCCGGGAAGGTCTACGAGCCGGAACCGTTCTCGCGCCTGGAGCGACGGGGTTTCGCAGCCCTGGATGACCTCCCGGGGGCCAGAGGGCGAGCCGAGGCGTTCCAGAAGCCGGAGGCGCAGGCGGAGTTCGTACGGAAGGTGGCCTTCATCCGGCAGCGGGAGGACACCCCGGTGCGGGCGGACTCGGTCGTGGCGGCGATGTGGACTGACCTCTACCGCCGCGCCGAGGCGCAGGGCGTCGAAGTCTACTTCGTCGAGCAGGTTGGTGAGCGGGACGTCTACGGCGTGACGAGGATACTCGGCGACGCGCTGCCGCCGGGCCACGTTCTCCTCCTCAACGATCCGCGCCGCTACCCCGACCTCTTCGACCCCGAACGCTGGTTCGACTTTGCCCACCTCGACAAGCAGGGAGCGCGCCGGGTGACGGACCTCCTCGCCGCCTTCCTCCCGTAGCCCGCCGCTCGCTCGCCGATGGGCTTGGGGCGCTGGTGTGGCCGCTGCGCTGGGGCCTCTACTTCGTCCTCGGTGCCGTCATCGTGCTCTTCGGCAACTACGGAGAGACGGCCTTCATCTACTTCCAGTTCTAGTCGGCCGCGCCTTCGGCTCGCCGAGAGTCTCGACAGCTTTCAAGCCACAGTCTCAGTCTCCTACTCCGCGAGGCCCTACCGCCGGGCCGAGTCATCGTCCTCAACGACCCCGTCCGATACCCCCATCTGCTCTCCGACGCGTACTGGTTCGACATCGGGCACCTCTCCGAGAAAGGGGCCCGGTGGGCGACCTCGGTGGTGGCCGGGCAGATTCCCTAGCCGCTCGGGCCGCGCCTTCGGCTCGCCGAGCGCCGAGGCCGCCAGCAGGATCAGGCCGATCCAGATCAGGTCGGTCAGGAGCAGGTGGACGAGCTGAAGCGCCACCGGGGCCAGCAGCCGCACGTTCACCAGGCCGACCGCGAGCTGCCCGAGGTACAGGCTCAGCACGCCGAGGCCGACGACCTGCGCCGTCGCCCGCTCCGTGCGCCGCACGAGCACGACCGAGGCCACGACGCCCACGCCGACGGCGAGCGCCAGCAGCGGGTGGTAGAGCCGCAGCCCGACGAGCGCCGCCACCACCGGGTCCGTCGCCGGGTCGATCCCGCCGCCGATGGCGAGGGTATCGCCGAGCGCCGTGACCGCCCCACTCGCGCCGAGCACGAAGACCCCGGCGAGCGTAGCCCCGAGCGCGCCGCCGAGCGCGCCTTGTCCTCGGAACCGGAGCGCGCGCCCGCCGCCGGCCCACCACGCCGTCAGCGTCAGCGCCGCCAGCAGCAGGAACGTGTTGAGCAGGTGCGCCGCGATCACCCAGCCGCGCAGCACCGACACGTTGTAGGCGACGAGCTCGAGCTTGACGAGCGTCATCCCGATGAGCGCCTCGGCCCCCATGAACACGACTACCCACGCTGCCCCTTTTCGCGCGAGCGTGCCCTTCGGGAAAACGCGGAATGCCCCCACCAGCAGCCCGAGGGCGAGGAGGCCAGCCAGCCCGCTCGTCAGCCGGTGCCCAAACTCGACGAGCGTGGCGGTCGCGGGGGCGCGGGGGAGGACCTCGCCGTTGCAGAGCGGCCAGTGGGCACCGCAGCCCGCGCCCGCGCCCGTCGCACGGACGTACCCGCCCCACAGGATCACGAGGACGGTGTAGATGAGCAGCGCCCAGGCGTAGGCGACGAAGCGGCGGACGGGAGGGCGCATCGGGCGGCAGGCAGGTGGCTCCGGCAGGGACGGTGTGGGCGAGAAAGGCGTCGGCGCGCGTTCGGTTCCGGCGCGTCGGTCGGATTCGTGCGGAGCACGCAGAAGGCTCGCGCAGCGCATAGAAAGGCGGCCTCCCCAGTCCGTCGGGGAAGCCGCCTCGTCCTTCTGCCGCACGCGCGGGGTCAGCGGACGAGCGTGACGCGCTGCGTCGCTGCCTGCCCGGCCGCTTCGAGCCGGACGAGGTAGACCCCGCTCGGGAGCGCGCCCGCGTCGAAGACCGCGGTGTGGGCACCGGCCTCCCGCGCCTCGTCCACGAGCGTGGCGACGCGCCGCCCGAGCATGTCGTAGACGAGCAGGCGCACCGGCCCGGCCGCGTCGAGGGAGAAGGCGATCTCGGTCCGGCCCCGGAACGGGTTCGGCCGGCCCGCTTCGAGCACGAACGCCGTCGGCATGGCAGCCGAGACGGGCGCATCCGGCGCGAAGTCCACCCCCAGCACGGTGCTGGCCGCCGTGCGCGCGGTGGGCTGGAAGGGGGCGGTGAAGCACGGCTTGCACTTGGCGTACCGGTAGATCCGGCCGACCTCGTCCGAGCTCAGGAGCGCGTGGAACACCTCGACCTCGTCGAGCCAGCCGGGCTGGTCGTTCCCGGAGAACTGCACCGAGCGGTGCTCGAACATCGGACCGGGGTGGGAGATCGGCCCCAGCGCGGGGCTCGTGGCCGTCCCGATGGCGACGCCGTCGAGGTAGAACGTCGCCGTCGTCACCGCCGCGTGGTCCACCGTGACGGCGACGAAGCGCCACGTGCTGGGCGGGAACGGGAATATCGGGCTGATGAGGCTAAACGCCGTGCTGCCGTCGCCGATGAAGACGTGGATCACCCAGTCCGTGTTGGTGGCCCGGCGGACCTGGACCTCGTAGCCGTCGCGGGCGATGGGGTCGAGGTTCGAGACGATCGTGAGGTAGTCCGAGACGAAGCCGAGGTCGTGCTGGACCCAGGCGTCCACGCTCAGGTCGTCGGCACCGAGGGCGAGCGACGGGTCGGGGTTGATGCGGATGTGGTCGTTCGGCGCGGGGAAGTGCGCGGCCCGGTCCACGACGCCGGGACCAGTCACGACGCTGCCTACGGGGAAGCCATCGTTCGGAGGCGTCGTTGGGGTCGTGAGGTCGAGGTAGAGGCCGGCCGAGAAGGCGTCGAAGTCCGTCCACACCTGGAGACCGGGGGGCGGTGCGGGGCACGAGACCCGCAGGGGGAACGGGTGCCCAGAGCCGTTCGTCTGGAGCGCGCCGTTCGTGTTGTAGGCGGCGAGCCAGCCGTCGAGCGCGCCGTTCGAGGTGACGGGGGATATGGCGCTGACGGTCGTCCCTGACGAGAACGTAGGCGTCGCGCCGAGCTGGCCGGCCGCGAGGTGCGACCCCGAGGCAGGCTTCACAGCGACGCCCCAGCCGACGTCCTGCTGGTTCTGGGCGACGCGGTTGGCGAAGCGGAAGCCGCCGCTCGCGTCGTAGCTCGCCGTCCAGGCGTCGAAGCCGGCGAACGTCGGGAGGGTGTAGCTCGGCGGGGGGGCGAACGGGTCGAAGTCCACGGGGCCGGCGCGGAAGGCCCCCGAGGCGTAGACGTTCCCGCAGTCGTCGTCGTCGATTCCCAGCCCGGCGTCCACCTGCGGCCCCCCGAACGGGACGACCCACTGCGGCGCAGCGCTGAGGTCGTAGGAGGCGACGAACGCATCGGCGGCCCCGTTGCTGGTGAAGAGGGGACCGCCGAAGTCGGCCGTCCCCACGAAGGTCCCCGTCACGACGACGCGGTTCGGTGGCGTGGTGAGATCGTACCCCCGGTCTATGCTCGGCCCTCCGATCCGGAACGGGGCGAAGGAGCCGAAGATCGTCGGGTTCCCGGCGGGGATGTCCACGTAGCAGGCGACGAACGCATCCTCCCCGGCTGCGGTGAGGTTGAAGACCCCCCCGCTGGGGTCGAAGTCCACGGTGTTGCGGAAGCGCCCGGTGATGCAGGGGAGGTTGGGTCGGACGAGGCTCAGCCCCAGCCCCTCGTCGAGGCCGCCGGCCCCGAGGCGGAAGGCGTCGTAGGTCGTTCCGGTTAAGGCGTCGTAGCCGGCCACGAAAATGTCGCGGTCACCGGCCGAGACGAGGATCGGCCCGCCGAAGTCGGCCCCGGCCTTGAGCGAGCCGGTGACCCACACGTTGAAGGGAGGGAGCGGATGGATGTCGAGATCCTGCCCGATCTGTTCGCCCGGCCCGAAGATCGGGGCTACCCACAGCAGGACTGGGGAGGTCCCCGTCACGTCGTAGGCCGCGACGAAGGCGTCGAGGCCGCCGCCGACGGGCGCGAAGACCGTCGCCGAGCCGGGGTCGAAGTCCACCGACCCCTCGTAGTGGCCGGTGACGTAGAGCACGCCGTTTTGGTGCTGCACATCGAGCGCCGCCTCGCGGCCGGGGCTCGACAGGGCGAAGGCCCAGCGCACGGCCCCGCCGGCATCGTAGGAGGCGACGAAGGCGTCCGTGTTGCCGACCGAGGTGAGTGGGAGGATCGCTGGGCTGGGGTCGAAGTCGGCCGTGGTGCGGAAGGCACCGACGAGGTAGGTATTGCCCAGGTCGTCGTAGTGGGTGGCGTTGGCGACGTCGTTCTGGGGACCGCCGACGTTCAGCGGGTACTGGGCGAGCGCGGGCAGGGCCAGGCACAGCGTGGCGAGGGCCGCGAGCGGGAAGCGGAGACAGGCATTCATGGCAGGGGTGGTTCGTGGGAGATGAGAATTTCGTGGGAGATGAGAATAGGGTAGGATAAGGAAGAAAATGTTTGAAAACAATAT
>JBBSMV010000185.1:0-6094 GCA_038232975.1 Rhodothermales bacterium | reverse complement strand
GCCGAGCGCGAGCGCGGCGAAGACCATCAGCAGGACGACAGCGGAGCGGGGCACGGGCAGCGTGGGAGGGCGAGGCGGAAGCACGTATCAAAAGAAGCACGTATCAAAATACGGCGCGCGCCCTGTTCCCCGCTCTGCCCTAGCCTTTCGCCAGCTCCTCCTTGAGGTAGTCGATCGAGTCGATGGGCGTCGGGTCTACGCCGACGAGCATCGAGAGGTAGAACGACATGAAGTCGCCGAGTTGGATCGTTGAGAGCATCCGCGCCAGCTTGCCTTCGCCGTGAGGCTCGACCTCGGTCCAGCCGGCGGCCTTCGGCGCGAGGATGTCCTTCGTCACGTCGATCCGGCGCTGGATCTTGAGGTGGTCCGCCGGATCGCGGAGGACGACGGGGTGGAGCAGCTTCTGCACGGCGGGGAGGGCGTGCTCCCAGGCGAGGACCTCGTTGTGGTTCATCTCGGCGAAGACGTTCCCGAAGGCGAGCTGCTTGGCGTTCTCCTGCACCTGCGTCGTCCACCGGACGCCGACGGCCTCCATCAGCCCCGGCCCGGTGTAGATGAGGGGGATCTTGCCGGCCAGCGCCCGCGCCAGGTCGAGCGCCGGGTTGCCGTCGAGGTCGGCGTAGGCCTCGGCGCGCTCGTCGGTGACGCGTTCGGCCTCGTCGAGCTCGGGGTCGGAGATCTCGCACAGGCCGAGCTGGTGCGCCAGACGCATCATCGCCCCAAGCGAGTAGCCGAGCGCGGCGCGGGGCTGCATCCCGCCGGGGATCACGAAGTGGGCGTTGCCGTCGCGCTCGGCCCGCGCCCGAAGCTCGCCACCGGAGGTGACGACGACGACCGTCGCCCCGCGCTTGCCGGCCTCGTCGTAGGCGGCGAGGGTTTCTTCGGTCCCGCCGGAGTAGCTGGACGCGATCACGAGCGCGCCCTCGCCGACCGACGCCGGGAGCGCGTAGTCGCGCACGACCGAGATCGGCACGGGCGCGGTCTCGCGGCAGAAGGTGCGCACGAAGTCGCCCCCGATCGCCGAACCGCCCATCCCGACGACGACGACCTGGCTCCAGTCGGCAGCGCGGCGGCCCGGCTCGAAGCTGGCCGGGATGCCCCATCCCTCGCGGAAGTTCTCGGCGAAGCCGCGGACGGCGTCGAACATGTTGTCGGGGTCGTGGGCGGCGATCTTGTCTTGCATCAGGGAGAGGGTGCGGGTGGAAAAGAGAGAGGCGGCGTGTCAGGCGCTGCCGTCGAAAAATACGGCGAGCTCGGGGACGTGCTCGCGCAGCCAGGTGTTCATCAGCGTGACCACGGACTGCGCGTCGGGCTGGTCGAGCGCCTCGGCGGCGAGGGCGGTCATCTTCTTTTTCGAGCACGAGCGGACGGCGCGCTTCACGTCGAGCAGGAACGCGGGCGAGGCGCTCAACTCGGTCAGCCCGAGGCCGACCAAGAGCGGCGCGGCGCGCGGGTTGCTCGCCATCTCGCCGCAGAGGCTCACCGAGAGGCCATGCTTCGCGCCTGTCTCGGCCGTCTGCGCGATCAGCCGGAGCACGGCCGGGTGCAGCTCGCGGTAGCGGTCGGCGATGAGGTCGTTGCCCCGGTCCACGGCGAGGGTGAACTGCGTCAGGTCGTTCGAGCCGATCGAGAGGAAGTCCACCTCGGGCGCGAAGCGGTCGAGCAGCAGCACCACGGCCGGGACCTCCACCATGATGCCGACCTCGATCTCGGCTTGGTGCTCCAGACCGTCTTCTTCCAGCGAGGCGACGGCCTCAGCCAGGAGCGTGCGGAAGCGCTGCACCTCGCCGAGCGCCGAGACCATCGGCAGCAGGAGGCGGGACGGCCCGCTCGTGGCGGCGCGGAGGATGGCGCGGAGCTGGGGGCGGAGCAGCTCGGGCTTGTCGAGCAGGATGCGGATGCCGCGCCAGCCGAGGAACGGGTTGTGCTCGCGGTGCGCCATCGGCAGCAGCTTGTCGCCGCCGAGGTCGAGGAGCCGGAACGTGGTCGGGTGCGGGCGCGCGGCGCGGATCGCCTCGCGGTAGACGGCGAGCTGCTCCTCCTCGCCGATGGGCCGGCCTTTGGCGAGGAGCAGCATCTCGGTGCGGAACAGCCCGATCCCCTCGGCCCCGTAGCGCTCCAGGAGCGGGAATTCCTGCTCCAGCTCGACGTTGGCCCGCAGCGCGATCCGGTGGCCGTCCTGGGTCTCGGCCGGCAGCGGGACCAGCTCCTGCCGGGCCTCGACGCCGCGCCGGTAGCGCGCGCGCCGCGCGCGGTAGGCCGCCAGCGTCTCCGGCGTCGGGCGGAGGACGACGCGGCCGGAGAACCCGTCGAGGATGATCGTCTCGCCGCCCGCGACGAAGCCCGAGAACCCGTGCAGGCTGACGACGGCCGGCACGCCGAGCGCGCGCGCCATGATCGAGACGTGGGAGGTCGGCCCGCCGAAGTCGGTCGCGCAGCCGAGGACCTCGCGGCGGCTGAAGAGCAGCAGGTCGGCGGCCGTCAGGCTCTCGGCGACGACGATGCGCTCGGCCTCGATCTTCGAGAAGCCCTTGTTCTTCTGGAGCGCGCGCAGCAGCCGGTTCTGCACGTCGACCAGGTCGCCGGTGCGGGCGCGGAGGTACTCGCTCGGGCTCGCCTCGAGCCGGCCGAGCGTCCGGCCGATCACGGTCTGCACGGCGAAGTCGGCGCTGCGCGCCTCGTCGCGGATGAGGGCAACGGCAGCGGCGTGGAGCGCCTGGTCGCGCAGGACCAGGGCCTGGGCCTCGAAGATCGCCGCACTGCTCTCGCCGAGCTTCTCGCGGGCGAAGGTGGCGATCTTGCCCAGCTCCCGCTCGGCGCGCGCCACGGCCTCCTCGAAGCGCTCGATCTCCGCCTCGGCCCCGTCGCCCTCGACGCGCTCCTCGCTCACCCGAAACGACTCACCGGCGAACACGACGGCCGTCCCGATGGCAATCCCCGGTGCCACGCCGACGCCCTCGACGGTGTACTCGCCGTCGGTGGCGGGGGGCGGCTCAGGAGACATCGGGGCGGGGTTGGGCATGAGAGGAGGTGTCTGAAGCGTGGACCTGCCTGCCCCGCGCCCAGGGTGCTTCGCCGAGCAACGGCTCCGCTTTAGCGTTCGGAAGCTGCATCCCTCCGAAGGTATTCCTCCAAAGGTACAGAGAAGCGCTCGGCGCAAGGAGGCCAGCTAGCAGCAACGGTGTTGGGAGTCAGGTGGCGTTGCTGCTGGCCCCGCCCCTCGTGCTCGTCTCCCACTTCGTGGGGACGCCGATGGACCTCGTCTTCGAGAACCCGCTGGAGCTGATCGCGATCGCGAGCCCGGCCTTCGTGGTCAACGCGGTTGCGCAGGACGGCGAGGCGACGTGGTTCGGGGGTGTGCTCCTGCTGGCGGTCTACGTGCTCTTCGGCCTTGCCTTCTTCTTCGTGACGCCGTGAGCAAGGTGTGGGTGTTTGGGAGTTCGCCTTCGTTCCGGTTTGAGCCTCCCCATACTCCCACACGCCCTCTGAGGGCGTTGAGGTTTATAGACGGAGGCTGTTCCCGCCCGCTCGCGCGCGAGCGGGCGGGGGTCTTCCGGAGCGGCGCGGGGTCCCGAGCGACACCCTCCGTTCGCTTCGCGGCCACCTCCCGCAAGGGAGGAGTCAGATCCAAGGGAGGAGTCAGATCCTCAGTGCCCTCCGAGAGTGTGGGAGGAGGGGGGGTCGGAAGGGGGTCCTGTTAGCGGGACCTCGACCTTCCCCCACACGCCCCACACCCATACTCCTCACTGAAAAATACGCTAGGCCCCACATGCTGCCGTGGAGGCGCTACGCCTCATCGCCCTGGGCTTCGAGCTGGTCCCGTGCCCAGTCCAGCAGCTCCTGTAGCTCCTCGTCCGGCTCGGGGAAGTCGTCGTGGAGGTGCCGGAGCTTGTCCGAGATGACGGCGGCCACGGCGGCGCGCGCGAACCACTTGTGGTCGGCCGGGATGACGTGCCACGGGGCTGCCTGTGTGCTCGTCGCCCGGAGCGCGGCTCCGTAGGCCGCCATGAACGCGCCCCAGTCGTCGCGCTTCTCGACGTCGGCGCGCGAGAAGTCCCACCGCTTCTCGGGGCGCTCAATGCGCTCGAGCAGGCGCTGCCGCTGCTCTTCTTTGGAGACGTGCAGGAAGAGCTTGACGAGGTGGATGCCGTTCTCGACGAGGTAGCGCTCGACGTCGCGGACCTGCCGGTAGCGCTCTTCCCAGAGTGACCCGTCGCGGGCGGCCTCCTCGATCTCGGGCGGCAGGTGCTGGCCCTCCATCAGGTCCGGGCTGACGCGCTCGGCGACGACCTGCTCGTAGTAGGAGCGGTTGAAGACGGCCATCTTGCCGCGCGCCGGGAGCGCCCGCATCGCGCGCCAGAGGAAGTCGTGGCGGGCCTCGTCCTCGTTCATCTGAGCGAAGGCTTTGGCCGAGCACGCCTCGGGGTCCACGGCGGCCATGACGTGGTGAATCGCCTCGTCCTTGCCGGAGGCGTCCATCCCCTGGAAGAGGATCAGGAGGCCGTGGGTGCCGTTCGCCTCCAGGATGAGCTGCTGCCGGGCGAGGCGCTTCGCCCCTTCCTCCGTCGCCTCCCGCGCGTCGTTGTCCGACTCGAAGGGGCCGGTGTCGGCCGGATCGAAGCGGTCGAGCCGGTCGGCCTCGCCCCCCTCCGAAGCGGGGCCGAACAGGAAGGCGGCGGGGTCGAGGGCGGCAGTGGTCGTCGGCATGAGACCTAGACGCCAGGGCGGAGCAACCGTTCCTAGCAGCTTGTCACCGTTCGGCGCGGGGCGGAAATAACACGCACCGTCGCACACGGCAGCGCGCTGCGCCCTAGCTTGCTCGCAACCGCCGCCTCCCCCTGCCGCGCATGGAACCCGCCCGCCGCCTCGACCGCCGCACCGTCTGGGCGTGGTCGCTCTACGACTTCGCCAACTCGTCGTTCACGACCCTCGTCGTGACGTTCATCTACGGGACGTACTTCACCGGCTACATGGCCCTCGCGCCCGACGTGACCGGCGCGCGCGTGCCGGACCCCGAGTTGGGCACCGTCCTGTGGTCGCGCGGCGTGGCGGTCACGGCGGTCTGCGTCGCCCTCCTCTCCCCGTTCCTCGGCGCGCTGGCCGACCGGAGCGGGAGCCGCAAGCGGTTCCTCCTCGCCACGACGGCCGTCTGCGTCGTCGGCACGACCTTCCTGTTTTTCGCAGAGCCGGGCGAGGTCGCGCAGGCGCTGTTCTGGTTCATCCTCGCCAACATCGCCTTCGAGATGGGCGCGGTGTTCTACAACGCCTACCTCCCGGAGATCGCGCCGCCCGAGGCCATCGGCCGCGTCTCGGGCTACGGGTGGGCGCTGGGCTACGTCGGCGGGCTGCTCTGCATGGCGATTGCCCTCTTCGTCTTCGTCAACCCGGAGGTCGCGCCGTTCGGGCTGGACAAGGCGACGGGCGAGCACGTTCGGGCGACCAACCTCCTCGTCGCCGCGTGGTTCGCGCTCTTCAGCATCCCGACGTTTCTGGTTCTGCGCGAGGTGCCTGCCGAGGACAAGCCCCGCACCGGGGCGCTCCTCAAGGCGAGCTTCGGCGAGCTGATGGAGACGGCGCGTGAGCTGCGGCGCTTCCGCGAGATCGTCCGCCTGCTCGTGGCGCGGCTGTTCTACAACGACGGCCTCGTGACGCTGATCGCCTTCGGCGGCATCTACGCGCAGGGCACGCTCGGCTTCACGATCGAGGAGGTGCTGCTCTTCGGGATCGTGCTCAACGTGATGGCCGGACTTGGGGCCTTCGGGTTCGGGTTTCTCGACGACCGGCTCGGCGGGCGGACCGTCATCTTCATCTCGCTCGCGCTGCTCACCGTTGCCTCGCTGCTTGCGATCCTCACCACGAGCAAGGCCGTCTTCTGGCTCTCCGGCATCCTCGTCGGCATCGCCATTGGCCCGAACCAGGCGTCGAGCCGGTCGCTCCTCGGGCGCTTCGTGCCGGACGACAAGGAGACGGAGTTCTTCGGGTTCTTCGCGTTCTCGGGCAAAGCCACCGCGTTCATCGGCCCCCTGATGCTCGGCGTGCTGACAGGCATCTTCGGTTCGCAGCGCGTGGGCATCTCGGTCGTGCTCGTGCTCTT
>JBBSMV010000184.1:0-6224 GCA_038232975.1 Rhodothermales bacterium | reverse complement strand
TCAGCGCGGCCGTCGGCGCGCGCCTCACCCCGGAGCAGCGCGAGCCGGAGATCACGCTCGACGCCCCGCTCGACCTCGGCGAGATCACCGGCGGCCCCGGTGGGCGGTTCTGGCAGGTGCTCCGGCAGTTCGGCCCGTTCGGTCCCGAGAACCAGATGCCGCTCTTCTGGGGCCGCGACCTCCGGGTCGTCGGCGAGCCGAAGGTCGTCGGCAAGGACCAGCGCCACCTGCGGCTCCGCGTGGCGCAGCGGCAGAACGGCGGCGCGGCCTACTCGGTGATCGGGTTCGGCCTCGCCGAGCGGATTGATGCGGTACGCGCCAGCGCACGGGCGGGCACGCCGCTGGAGGTGGCCTTCTGCCTCGAGGAGAACACCTGGAACGGGCGGACCGAGCTGCAGCTCCGGGCGAAGGACGTGCGGCCGGAGGTGGGGTGAGGATGGGCAGTTGGGAGGATGGGAGGGTGGGGGAGGAGTGAATACATTGGGGTAAGCGATGGGAGGAGACCTATGGTCACGCACTTTAGGGAACTGAGGGTGTACCAGCGGGGGATGGACGTGGCGATGCGGCTCTTCGAGGTGTCGAAAAGCTGGCCGAAGGAAGAGCGCTACGCGCTGACGGATCAGGTGCGGCGGTCGTCGCGCTCCGTCTGTGCGAATGTGGCCGAGGCGTGGGGGAAGCGGCGCTACGCCAGGCATTTCTCATCAGCAAGCTCACGGACGCAGACGCCGAGGCGAGAGAGACGCAAGCATGGATCGAGATCGCTTTGCGCTGCGGCTACATCGAGCACGACCTCTTCGATGAGCTAGACGGGTCCTGCGAGGTGGTCGTCGGCAGCCTCGTCAACATGATGAACCGCCCCGATTCGTGGTGCGGCCCCTCCAACCTCACCCGCGAACCCGACATTCTCTACGACGCCCTCAACCTCGACGACTAACTCCTCTCACCCTCCCCTCCTCCCACCCTCCCAACCGCCCATCCTCACCTTCATCTCCGTCGAAGAAGCCCGCAGCCTGGTGCTCGCCGCCGCGCGGCAGACGAGGCCCGCCGAGCGCGTCCCGCTCGCCGAGGCGCTCGGGCGGACCCTCGCCGAGGCCGTCGTGAGCCGCGACGCCCTGCCGCCGTTCGATAACTCGTCGGTGGACGGCTTCGCGGTGCGCACTGCCGACTTCGCGGGCGGCACCGCGACCCTCGAGGTCACCGGCGAGGTCGCGGCGGGCGGGGTGCCGGCCGAGGCGGTGCGGCCGGGGACGTGCCTGCGGATCATGACCGGCGCGCCGCTTCCCGACGGAGCCGACGCCGTCGCGCCGGTCGAGTGGACGGAGGCGGAGGGGACGCGTCCCGAGGGCAACCGCGTCCGCATCGGGGGCGCGCCGACGCCGGGGCAGCACGTCCGCCGCGCCGGAGAGGACGCGCGCCCCGGCGAGGAAATGGTAGCGGCAGGTACGGTCGTCGGGCCGCCCGTCATCGGCATGGCGGCGGCGCTGGGGGTCCCGAGCCTCGCTGTCTGCGTGCCGCCCCGCGTGGCCGTCGTGGCGACGGGCGACGAGCTGGTGGACGCCGGGGCGACGCCGGGACCCGGCCGGATCAGGGACTCGAACGGCCCGGCCCTCGCCGCCCAGGTCCTGAGCGCCGGTGGCACCGTGCTCGGGCCGTGGCGCGCCCGCGACGAAGAGCGGGACGCGCGCGCCGCCCTGGAAAAAGCCCTGGAGGCCGACGTGCTGCTCGTCTCCGGCGGCGTCTCGGTGGGGGACTACGACCTCGTCAAAGGCGTGCTCGGCGGTCTCGGCGTGGCGTGGCAGTTCTGGAAGGTGCGGCAGCGGCCGGGCAAGCCGCTCGCGTTTGGGAGGCGAGGGAATACGCTCGTCTTCGGGCTGCCCGGCAACCCGGTCTCCTCGGCGGTGTGCTTCGAGCAGTACGTCCGCCCGGCCCTCGCCGCGCTCCTCGGGCGGCGCGCCGTGCTCCGGCCGCGCCGCCCGGCCGTCCTGGCCGAGGCCGTCCCGAAGGCCGCCGGGCTGCACCACTTCGTCCGCGGCAGGTTCGAGTACGGCGGCGACGGCCGCCTCCACGTCCGCCCCACCGGGCCGCAAGGCTCGGGCCTCTACTCGTCCATGCTGCGCGCCGACGGGCTGATCCACCTGCCCGAAGGCATGGAGCATCCAGAGGCCGGCACCCCGGTCGAGGTCGAGTGGCTGCCGGCGTGAACCTTTCGCCGCCACATTATTACAAAAGGCTGCGCCAAAGGTAGCCACCGGAGGCGTCACCTCTTTCACCCACGTCCCTCTGCCCATGTCGCTACGAGACCGCCTCCGCGAGGCGCAGCACGCCCGGTTCGTCGGCCGGGCCGAGGAGCGCGCGCTCTTCGCCGACGCGCTCGGGGCCGAGGCGCTGCCCTTCCACGTGCTCTACCTCTACGGGCCGGGTGGAGTCGGGAAGACGGCGCTCCTGCGCGAGTTCCAGCACGCCTGCCGCCGCGCCGAGGTGCCGGTGCGCTACCTCGACGGGCGCAACATAGACCCGTCGCCGGAGGCGTTCGAGCGGGCCGTCGAGCGGGCCGAGCTTCCGGGCGGCCGGGCGGTCCTGCTCGTGGACACCTACGAGACGCTCGGCGACCTCGACGACTGGCTCCGCGACACGTTCCTGCCGGGCGTCTCCGAGGACCTCCTCGTCGTGCTCTCGGGCCGCTACCCGCCGGGGGCGGCGTGGCGCGGCGACCTCGGCTGGCGCGAGGTCACGCGCGTGCTGCCGCTGCGGAACCTGACGCGCCAGGAGAGCCTGGCGCTCCTCGACGAAGAGGGCGTCCCGCCGAGCGAGCACGAGGCGATCCTCCGCTTCACGCACGGCCACCCGCTGGCGCTGGCGCTCGCGGCCGACCGGAGCCGGCAGGACCCGGCCGCGCCGTTCGTGCCCGAGGACTCGCCGGACGTGGTGGGGGCGCTGCTCGGGCGCTTCATGCAGGAGATCGCCGACGAGGCCGAGCGCGAGGCGCTCGAGGCCGCCGCCGCCGTCCGCGTCGTCACCGAGGCCCTGCTCGCCGAGCTCCTCGGGCGCGACGACGCCCGCGACGCCTTCGCGTGGCTGCGCGGCCTCTCCTTCGTCGAGACCGGCCCCGACGGCCTCTTCCTCCACGACCTCGTCCGCGACGTCCTCGCCGCCGACCTCCGCTGGCGCCGCCCGGACCGCTTCGCCGCGCTCAACCGCACGGCGCGGGCGAGCTACACCCGCCGCCTGCTCCGCGGCGAGTCCGAGCGCGCCCAGCAGGCGGTCCTCGCCGACTACACCTTCCTGCACCGGCACAGCCCCGTCGTGCAGCCGTTCTTCGCCCAGCTCCGCGGGCGGTGGCGCGAGGCGCGGCTCCAGACCGCCGGGCAGCCGCAGGGCGGGGAGTGGGACGCGCTGCGCGGCATGGTGGCGCGTCACGAGGGCGAGGCCTCGGCCGCGATCGCGGCGCACTGGTTCGGGCGGCAGCCCGAGTACGTCCAGGTCTTCCGCGACGAAGAGGGTCGGCCGGCTGGCTTCCTGCTCCGCCTCGCGCTCGAGGAAACCACCGAGGCCGAGCGCGCCGCCGACCCCGGCGCGCAAGCGGCCTGGGCCTATCTCCAAGAGCACGCCCCGCTCCGCGAAGACGAGCGCGCTACCTTCTTCCGCTTCTGGCTCGACGGCGAGCACTACCAGGGCGTCTCGGCCGTGCAGAGCCTCATCTTCGTCGCCACCGTCCGGCACTACCTCCAGACCGAGGGCCTCGCGTTCACCTTCCTCCCCTGCGCCGATCCCGAGTTCTGGGAGACCGTCTTCACCTACGTCGGCCTGCGCCGCCTGCCGGAGGCCGGCTTCGAGGTCGGCGGCCGGAGCTACGGCGTCTACGGGCACGACTGGCGCGCCGTGCCGCCGGCCCGGTGGCTCGGCAGCCTCGCCGAGCAGGGCCTGCCGAGCGCCCCCGGCGAGGCCCCGCCCGCCCGCCCGGACCGCCTCGTCGTGCTCAGCCGCCCGGACTTCGCCGAGGCCGTCCACGACGCCCTCCGCGCCTATGCGCGCCCGCACGCGCTCGAGGAGAACCCGCTCTTGCGCTCGCGCCTCGTCACCGAGCGCGCCGACGGCGGCGACCGTGCCGAGACCCTGCGGGCGCTCCTCAACGAGGCCGCCGAGGAGCTCAACGCCACGCCGCGCGAGGCCCCGTACTACCTCGCCCTCGACGCGACCTACCTCGACCCGGCGCGGACGCAGGCCGAGGCCGCCGAGCAGCTCGACATGCCCTTCAGCTCGTACCGGCGCTACCTCAAGCGCGGCATCGAGCACGTCGTCGAGGCCCTCTGGCAGCGCGAGGTCGCTCCCTGAAAGGCCGGAGCCGCAGATCAGAAAGAGTCGTTCATATATACCACATACATATATACCACATGAAATTTTGAGATGAACATGGGCTGAACACAGTCTGGGCTTGAGAAGGCCAGGCAATGAGCTGATGTTACGCGAACAAGCAGCCGGCGGCCGGGTAGGACGGGCTGCCTCGGGAAGACCGGCCTTCGCGCCGGCACCGATGTACGCTTGGACCCCCTGGGTGCGTTTGCACGCCAGCAGGTTCCATCCGCAACCCACTCACCAGCAACCTGACCCATGTCTGAACCCACGCTCTCCCACGCCGAGCTTCGCAGCAACCGGCGCTCCTTCCTCAAGATTGCCGGCATCGGCGGGGTCGCCCTCGCCGCTGCCGGCTGTGACTCCGACGATCCCGTCGATACCGGCGAGGCCGTCATCCTCGACTTCTCGAACGACCTCGGCGTGCTCAACTACGCCTACGCCCTCGAGCAGCTCGAAGCCGCCTTCTACGAGATGGTCGTCGACAACCTCTACGACGGCATCAACGACGACGAGACGAGCATCATGAACGACCTCGCCGCGCACGAGGGCATCCACCGCGACTTCTTCAAGGCGGCCATCAGCATGGCCCCCGGCGGTGTGCCGATCCGCAACCTCACGCCGGACTTTTCGGCCGTTGACTTCGACAGCCGGGCCAGCGTGCTCGACGTGGCGCTGACGTTCGAGGACCTCGGCGTGGCGGCCTACAACGGCGCGGCGCAGTACCTCAGCGAGACCAGGGCCGGGACGGACTACCTCGTGCTGGCCGGCAAGATCGTCTCGGTCGAGGCGCGCCACGCCTCGGTCATCGCCGGGCTGATCACGCGCAACACCATCGCAGCGCCCGATGTGATCGACATGAGCGGCCTCGACCGGGCGCTCGACCCGGCGACGGTGCTCATCGCGGCCGGCGACTTCATCGTGGACGACATCCGCGCCATCAACGTGCCGGCCACGAGCTGATCGCCGGCCGCACCGCTGACCCTTTCTGCGCACCTTTAGCCTACCTACGACATGAACTCCGACTTCCTGAAGTCCCTCGACGCGCTCGACAACGCGTCTACCTCGCGCCGCGAGGCGCTCCGCAAGGCCGGCCGCCTCGGCGGGGCCGCCGCGCTGGCCGTCACGCCGCTCTATGCGATGGCGCGCCAGGCGATGGCCGCCAAGACCAGCCGCAGCGCCGCCTACGGCCCCCAGGCCCACGATGTGCTCAACTACGCGCTCACGCTCGAGTACCTCGAGTACTTCTTCTACCTCCAAGGCACCAACAGGAGCGGTCTGATCCCGACCGACGTGATGCCGCTCTTCACCGAAATCCGCAACAACGAATTGGCCCACGTTCGTGCGCTCACCGACGTCATCGAAGGGCTGACCGACCCGGAGGGCGTCCCAGTCGTCTTCGAGCAGGACGACTTCACCTACGAGGTCGACGGTACCGACGTCTTCAGCGACTACCAGCTGTTCCTGACGGTCGCGCAGGGCTTCGAGGACACCGGCGTCCGCGCCTACAAGGGCCAGGCTCCGGCGCTCCAGCCGACGCCGTACCTGACGACGGCGCTACAGATCCACTCGGTCGAGGCGCGCCACGCGGCAGCCGTCCGGCGGGTGCGCGGTAACCAGGGCTGGATTCCGTTCGACCAGCCCGGCGTGAACCCCGCAATTGCAGCGGTCTACGCGGACTCGATCAACGGCGGCCCGTTCCCGTCCGAGGCCAACACGACCCAGGGCGGCGTGGAGCTGGTCGCGGCCCTGACGGGCATGGGTTACAGCGAGGAGCAGATCACCGAGGCCTTCGACGAGCCGCTCGACATGGCCTCCGTCGCGGGTCCGGGCGGCATCGCCACGCCGTTCATCACGGGCGAGCCGAACGACGG
>JBBSMV010000183.1:0-6236 GCA_038232975.1 Rhodothermales bacterium | reverse complement strand
CTCCGGCGTGTCGCCCCGGAAGGCGGCCCGGCTCGCCACGTTGATGATCCGCCCGCCGCGCTCGGCACCCTGCTCGGCACCGTGTTCGACGAAGTGCGCCGCCGCCGCCCGGCACAGCACCCCGACCGCCCGCAGGTTGACGGCCATCGTCCGCTCCCACACGCCGAGCCAGTCCTCGGTCTCAGTCCCGAGCGCGACGCCCTCGGCGATCCCGGCGTTGTTGACGAGCACGTCCACGCGCCCGAACGCCCCGACGGCCTCGGCGAAGAGGCGCGCGGGGGCGGCAGCATCGGCGAGGTCGGCCTGGAAGACCTGCGCGCCGTGTCCGAGGGCGGCGGCGAGGTCGCGGGCGGCGACCTCGTTTCGGTGGTAGTGGACACCGACCGTCGCCCCGGCCCCGGCGAGCGCCTCTGCCGCCGCCCGCCCGATCCCCCGGCTCGCGCCGGTGACGAGGACGTGCTGCCCGGAGAGGTCGAGGCAATAGCTCATGGTCGAGGTTCGGCCCGTGGTATCTTCAGCCTGGCAGCTAATCCAGCTTCGCTAATCCAGCACCAGAAGCATGAGGGGGTACGTCCTTACTCCGCCCGCCGTCGTTGACCTGATGGTCGCCAAGCTCTTCGAGGCACGAACGCCTTCGGAGAAGATGCGCCTGCTCGATCCGGGGTGTGGAAACGGGGCGCTCCTTGACGGGGTGGTTCGCTGGTGCCGCCGCCGAGGGTATGTGCTCCCCCAAACCGTGGGCGTTGAGCTCCATCCCGGCCGTAGTGAGGAGGCGCGGCGGCGCTTCGACGGCATCGGATCCATCCGCATCCTCACCCGCGACTTCCTCCAGGGCGACCTCGCGCCCTTCGACTTCGTCGTTGGCAATCCGCCCTACGTGGCTATTGACGGCCTCGGCGAGGGCGAAAAGGTACGTTACCGCGCAGAGTTCGAGACGGCCGTGGGCCGGTTCGATCTCTACGTGCTGTTTTGGGAGAAGGCGCTTCGCCTGCTCAAGCCCGGCGGCAGGCTTGTCTTTATCACCCCGGAGAAGTTCATGACGGTGGAGTCGGCCCGCCCCCTGCGCCGTCTCCTCTCGCAACTGTCTGTCCCGGAGGTGGAGTTTCTGCCTGAGGATACGTTCGCCGGGTTGACGACCTATCCTACCGTCACCACCGTAGACCGCGTTGATCCCGACGCCCCGACGCGCCTTCTGCTCCGTGATGGTTCGACACGAGCCGTGCGCTTCACGGTGGAAGGCGGCTCCCTCGCCGCCGACATGTACGCCGAGGGTCCCCTCGCCGCTGGAGACGTCCTGCTCGGCGACGTCTGCACGCGGGTCAGCTGTGGCGTAGCCACCGGCGCGGACCGACACTTCGTGCGGAAGACCGACAGCCTCGACCGGGAGCTGCACGCCTATGCCTACCCTACTGTCTCGGGGCGGCAGCTCGTACCTGGGAACGAAGCGCTTGAGCCGGTCGACTCCATGCTCGTCCCCTACGACCGCTGGGGTCGGCTCCTCGCCTTCGAGCGTCTGAACGGCTTCGGAACGTACCTAGAGGAGCGGAGGGAGAGCCTCCTCGCCAGAACCTGTACCGACCGTAAGCCCTGGTATGCCTTCCACGAAACCCCGCCTCTGGAGGCGCTCCTCCGTCCCAAGATTCTGTGCAAGGACGTCGCGGAGGAGCCTTACTTCTGGGTGGACCGCCAGGGCGAGATCGTTCCTCGCCACAGCGTCTACTACATCGTTCCGCGTGACGAGGCCGTCGTCTACGACCTGGCAGCCTACCTGAACGGGCCGGAGGCGGGGGCCTGGCTGATGGCGCACTGCCAGCGCGTCCGCAAGGGGTTCATCCGCTTGCAGAGTACGGTGCTCAAGCGGCTCCCCGTCCCCAGCGATCTCGCCACCGCGAGCCCCTGCCCCCTGTTCGCGTCAGCGCTTACGTGATGAGTACCCCCTTCGACGATCTCGCGGCCGACATGCTTCAGCGCGGGTATCACAACCAGCGTCTCGAAGCCCATTCGGACAGCGTTGTCGACGGCATACTCCAAGACCTGCTCGCTGCGTGCGCTTCGATGCACTCGGACATCGAGAGCGGGGTGATCCGTGCCTGGAAGAACGTACCCTCGCCCGGCGACCGTAGGCGCAAGATCGACCTGCTCGTCGCAGAGCCAGAGCCGGAGGGAGGGGGGCCGGACCTGACGACGACGCGCCTCGGGATCGAGAACAAGTCTGTCGTGACGGCGCACCGAAACAAGACGAGCCGGTTCGACGACCTCACGAAGCTGCTGGGAGCGTATCAGTCTAGCCGGCCCGAGACGGTGCTCATCGCTACGGTGATCGTGGGTGCGGCCCCGCGCTTTCTGAACGTCAGTGACCGCATCAAGCCGTTCTACGAGGACACGTTCGAGGAGGAGATTCTTCCGCGCTTATCCACGGGAGATGAATCGCTCTGGAAAGACTTCCCGGCTGCCGTGAGCAGGAACCGGCCGCAGGACCCCGCACAGACGATCCAGCACTTCCGCACCCTTCCCACCAGACCGCCGGGGATGACCCATATCTCGGGCTACGACTACGTGCTCCTGGTACCCATGCACATCGACAACGTCGCCGCGCCGTATGTAGACCGACTACCCGAGGATGCCGTAGAACACGAGGCCGACTACCGGAACATGATTGCCGCCATCTGCGCAGCCTACACTGCCCGGTGGCACACACACTGAGCTAGAGATTCAGTAGGGGCGGGCGGCCGTGCGCCCCTATGCCTTCCGCGTCGGCAGCCCGGCGGGCTTGACGCCTGCGGGCTTACCAGCCGGCTGCGCGGCGGCACCCCCGGACTTCGCCGCTGGTCTGCGCCAGAGCGGGACGGACGAGCACGGTTCACCGTACATCAGCTTTTTCGCTACGCCTTGCAGCTTCTGCGTCGCTGTCAGGTACGCGCCGGCCGGGACGACGGTGCTCCCGCAGCCCTTGATGACGACCGGCTTGTCCGCGTACTCGGACCAGTCCTCGCGTTCGAGCGCCCGCACGAAATAGTCCCGCACGAGGTCCGCCGCGCGGCCTTGCGCGACGGAGGCCGCGTGCCCCTCCAGCTTCGAGGCGACGAGCATCGCGGCCCAAGTTGGGATGATAGCGTCGGTCGAGCAGAAAATGGCGACGTGGTGTCCGTCGTACTGGGACCAGTCGTGCGCCTTGACGGCCTCGCGGAACGGCACCTCACGCAGGACGAGGCCTTCGACGAGAAACGGCGCGAGGTCGAACTCGCTCACGGGCTTGCCGTCCCACAGGGCGTCGAGGTTGTAGACGGCGATGTCGCTCTCGGCGACGCGGTTGACGAGCTCCATAGCGGGGGTAGGGTTAGGCGAGGGCCGGCGCGGCGCGGACGGCCTCGACGGCGGCAGCGACTTCTTCGACGGCGCGGGCGATCTGTTCCTCGGTCGTGAAGCGGCCGGCCGAGAAGCGGACCGAGGCGAAGGCGTCGGCGTCGCTCAGCCCCATCGCGGTGAGGACGTGGCTCGGCGCGGCGGCCTTCGTCTGGCACGCGCTGCCGGTCGAGACGGCGACGCCGCGCATGGCCGGGAGCAGGTCGCGCGTGCGGACGCCGGGGAAGGCGAGGTTGGTCGTGTTCGGGAGGCGGGGCGCGCCCGCGCCGTTGACCCTCGCGCCGGGCAGCCGGGCCAGGAGCGCGCCTTCGAGCCGGTCGCGGAGCGCGGCGAGGCGGGCGGCCTCCGCGCCCATCGTCTCGGCCGCGATCTCGGCGGCCTTGCCGAAGCCGACGATGCCGGGGACGTTGAGCGTCCCGCTGCGCAGCCCGTCCTCCTGCCCGCCGCCGACGATCAGCGGGGCGAGCCGGACGCGCGGACCCCGCCGCCGCCGGTAGAGCGCGCCGACGCCCTTCGGCGCGTAGCACTTGTGCCCCGAGCACGCGAGCAGGTCCACGCCCGCCGCCTCCACGTCCACCGGAATCTTGCCAACGGCCTGCGTCGCGTCGGTCATCACGAGCGCCCCGCGCGCGCGCGCGATGGCGGCGATCTCGCGGAGCGGCTGCACCACGCCGGTCTCGTTGTTGGCCCACATCACGGCGACCAGCAGCGTCCGCTCGGTGAGGGCGTCGCGGAGCGCGTCGAGGTCGAGCAGCCCGTCCGCCCCGACGCCGAGGACCGTGAGGCGGGCACCGGCCCGCTCGGCCGCCTCGCACGCCTGGAGCACGGCCTTGTGCTCGGTGGCGACGGTGACGAGGTGGTCCTTCTTGCCGCGGTACGCCTCGGCCGCGCCGCGGATGGCGAGGTTCACGGCCTCGGTCGCGCCGCAGGTGAAGACCAGGCTCTCCGGCTGCGCGCCGAGGAGCGCGCCGAGGCGCTCGCGCCCCTGCGCCACGAGCTCGTCGGCGACCCAGCCGAAGGCGTGGCCCTCGGAGGACGGGTTGCCGAAGTGCTCGGTGAACGTCGGCAGCATTGCATCCACGACCGCCGGGTCCACGGGCGTCGTGGCGTTGTAGTCGAGGTAGATTGGTGCAGGCATAGCGTCGGGTACAGGGAGAGGCGTCGGGTACAGGGAGAGACGCCGGTTATACGGGGCAGACGCCCGGCGGTTTGATGACGCCGTGAGAGCGCTCCGTGGTACCGCCTCCGCCATCCGGCGGCCGGTGGGGAGGCCGTAGATTGAGCAGCTTCCTGCATCGCCCCGTTGCCGCTCCCACGCGTCTTTCCCTCTCTTCTCTCTCGAACGCTCTTCCGCTGCCTCAGTAATACCGCCTGAGCCGCTCGGCAGCAGGGCCGGCAGGTTCTTTCGGCAGCCAGTACGACTCCGCCTGCCGGTCGATGTGGAGCCGCAGGAGGTCTTTCCCGAGGAGCCGCAGGACGAGGCCGATGGGGACGACCAGGAGCACGAATACCACCGTCAGCAGCACCCGCGTCATGATGAAGCCGAGCACGACGGCCAGCCCCATCCACACCTGGTAGACCAGCCGGAGCGCCGCCGGAGCGACGAGCCCCAGCAGCACGAGCGCCGCGCCGACCCCGCCGAGGCCCGCCGCCCACGGCGTGAGCATCCCCTCGTGCCGCCACACCGCGAGGGCCGCGATCCCGACGAACACCCCGCCCACGACGACCCCGAAGCTGCGGAGCGCCTTGCGTCCCGTGTCGAGCGCGCGGATCTCCTCAGCGATGGCGCGGAGCATCGGCCGCCTCAGAAGAGCGAGTAGATGAACGGGGCCAGCGCCGAGCCTTGCGTCAGCACGATCAGCAGGCTCAGCACGACGAGCACCACGACAATCGGGGCGAGCCAGTACTTCTTGCGGAGGCGCAGGAAGCTCCAGAACTCGCGGAGGATCGAGACTTTTCCCATGACCGACGAGGAGGGGGTGCGAAGGACGGCAAGATAGGACAGCAGCAAGCAGCCGGAACGAGCAGCGCGAGGGGCTGCACACGCGCGGGGGTCCGCCCCGCTCACCCGGCCGGCACCCTGGGGACGCGCGCGGTGAGGCCGGTGGGCAGGACGTAGGCCATCGTCCCGGCCGCCTCCGCCGCCTCGAACGCCGACGGGCCGCCCGGCCCGAAGAGCACCGCCTCGTCGCCGACGGCCACGGACGCGCCGGGGCCGTCGGGCCGGCCGAGGTCCACCATCGTCATGTCCATACAGACGCGCCCGACAACCGGGACCCGTCGCCCGCCGAGGCCGACGGTGCCCCGGTTCGAGAGCGCGCGCGGAAGGCCGTCGCCGTAGCCAGCGGCGAGCGTGGCGATGCGGCTCGGGGCGGCGGCGGTCCACGTCCGGCCGTAGGAGACGGTGGTGCCCGCCGCGACGGTCTTGAGGTGGACGACGCGCGTGACGAGCCGCATCACGGGGCGCAGGTCCGCCCGCTCGGCGACGAGGGCGGACGATGGCAGGCCGTAGAGGAACCCGCCGGCCCGCACGAACGCCCGGCGCTGCACCGACGCCGGAAGCTGGAGCAGCGCCCCGGTGTTGGCGAGGTGGACCGGCGGCAGCGGCTCGCCTGCCTCGGACAGCACCGCCTCGAACCGTTCGAGCTGCGCGTGGGCGAAGGCGAGGTCCGGCTCGTCGGCCGTGGCGAAGTGCGTCCACAGCCCGGCGATCTCGATGTGCGGCGCGGCGCGCAGGCGTTGCATCACGCCTGCGACCTCCCCCGGCGCGAGGCCGATCCGCCCCATCCCGGTGTCTACCTCGACGTGGACCCGCAGCGGCGTGCCGAGCCGGGCGGCGGCCTCGGCCACGTCGGGCGACGAGACGGTGGCTT
>JBBSMV010000182.1:0-6254 GCA_038232975.1 Rhodothermales bacterium | reverse complement strand
GGGAATGACCACCATCCTTGCATCAGAGCCGAAGAGAACTTAGCAGCCCTGCCCCTGGACAGGGGGAGGCCCCGGCCCGTCTACGGACGGGACGAAGGGGGAGGGGGTAGATGCGCGGGGTTCCAACACCCTGAGCGACCACCCCTAGCCCCTCCTGTCCAGGAGGGGGACTCATTCCTGTCAGTTGTTAAACGGTCTCTCACCCTAAGACCCCTGCCCACATGGATGCCCTGTTTGCCACCGGGGGCGTGCTGATCATCCTCCTGATCGTCGCGTTCCTGATCGTCTTCCTCTACTTCATCCCGCTCGGCCTGTGGGTCTCGGCGATCACCGCCGGGGTCCAGGTCAAGCTGACCGAACTGATCGGGATGCGGCTGCGCAAGGTGCCGCCATCGGCCATCATCATACCGCTCATCACCGCGCGCAAAGCGGGCATCGACGTGACGGCGAGCCAGCTCGAGACCCACTACCTCGCGCAGGGCAACGTCCGCAACACGGTCCAGGCGCTGATCTCAGCCGACAAGGCCAACATTGACCTCCCGTTCCAGCAGGCGACCGCCATCGACCTCGCCGGGCGTGATGTGTTCGAGGCCGTCCAGGTGTCGGTCAACCCGAAGGTCATCGAGACGCCGCCGATCTCGGCGATTGCCAAGGACGGCATCCAGGTCCGGGCGATTGCCCGCGTCACCGTCCGGGCCAACATCAACCAGCTCGTCGGCGGCGCGGGCGAGGAGACCATCATCGCCCGCGTCGGTGAGGGCATCGTCTCGACCATCGGCTCGTCGGCCACGCACCTGATGGTGCTCGAAAACCCGGACAACATCTCCAAGACCGTCCTGGCGAAGGGCCTCGACAGCGGGACGGCGTTCGAGATTCTCTCCATCGACATCGCCGACGTGGACGTGGGCGAGAACATCGGGGCCAAGCTCCAGACGGACCAGGCCGAGGCCGACCTCCAGGTGGCGCGCGCCAAGGCGGAGGAGCGCCGCGCCGCCGCCGTCGCCGCCGAGCAGGAGCAGCGCGCGGCCGTGCAGGAGCAGCGCGCCCGCCTCGTCGCGGCCGAGGCCGAGATCCCGCATGCCATCGCCGAGGCCTTCCGCCGGGGCAACCTCGGGGTGATGGACTACTACAACCTCCGCAACCTCGAGGCCGACACCCACATGCGCCGCTCCATCGGCGGCGACGAGGACCCGGCCGCCGGCACCTGATAACGGCTTTGGCGCGACCTGTACGGGCGCACGGCCGTGCGCCCCTACGCCCCGCCTTCCTGCTCGCCCGCCATGCCCGCCGACCTCCGCGCCGCCCGCGTGACCGCCTTCGCCTCGCTCGGCATCCTCAGCGCGACGCAGGACCTCGTCCGCAGCGTCCTGCCCTCGCTCACCGACGCCGCCGACCCCGCGCTCGTGGCCGAGGAAACCCTGGCGCTCGTGGCGACGGTGACGGTGCGGGCCGCCGAGCTCGGGCTGCAAGACGCGGAGGCGCTCATCGAGGCCGTCGGGCCGGCGCTGCTGGAGACGCCGTTTCTGTACCACGACTACCTGCTCGGCGGCCGGCTCATCGCCGACGAGGCGGAAGGCGACGTGGCCGTAGACGAGGCCGTCTACCAACGCCTCGGGCGGAAGATGGCGTTCTACGGGGTTCACTTCCCCATCGGCCGGTTCCCCGGCCCGCGCGCGCTCGGCGACAAGCTCCCGCTCTGGATGGGCCGCATCTCGCCGCCCAAGCTCCCGACGACGCCAGGCCAGCGCCTCGCCGAGACCGGCCTCGCCGACCTGCTTTCGGCGCACCTCCGCCTCGTCCTCGCCTTCGCCCAGCGGGTGAGCCGATAGAGAGAAGAGAAAGAGGAGAGGGAAAAGAAGGAAGAGAAAGACGCACCCTCTCTCTTTTCTATCTCCTCCTACTCGCTGGACTCCAGCCGCCCCGGCGTGGGGCGCGTGATCCGCACTGTCTCGATCCGGTTGGCCGAGGCCGTCAGGATCGTCACTCGGTAGCCGTCGAGGTCGAACTCGTCGCGCTCCTTCGGGATTGACGAGAGGCGGTCGAGCACGAGGCCGGCGACGGTCTCGTAGTCGCCCTCGGGCAGGTGCAGGTCGTAGTCGGCGTTGAGGGCCTCCACCTCGGCGCGGCCGCTGACGAGGAACGTGTGGTCGCCCGTGCGCCGGACGGTCTCCTCGGCGGCGTCGAACTCGTCGCGGATGTCGCCGAAGAGCTCCTCGAGCAGGTCCTCGACCGTGA
Source organism: Rhodothermales bacterium (assembly GCA_038232975.1). Classification (GTDB taxonomy): domain Bacteria; phylum Bacteroidota; class Rhodothermia; order Rhodothermales; family JANQRZ01; genus JANQRZ01. The sequence continues at coordinate 4,019 of JBBSMV010000182.1, read as the reverse complement.
TCAGCCCGGCGGTCCCGCCGTACTCGTCGATCACGATCGCCAGCGCGTTGCCGGTCTCGAGAAACTCGTAGAGGAGGTCCTTCGCCCGCTTGGCCTCGGGCACGAAGGCCACGGCGCGGATGATGTCGGTGATCTGCTTCGGCTGCTGGAAGAGGTCGTGCGCCACGACGACGCCCACGATGTGGTCCACGTTCTCGCGGTAGACCGGGAGCCGGGAGAAGCCCGTCTCGACGAAGCGGGCGCGGGCCTCGTCGAGCGTCGCCCCTTCCTCGATGCCCTCGACGTCGGTGCGCGGCACCATCGAGTCCTTGACCCGGAGGTTGCGCAGCTCGAACACGTTCGAGAGGAGCTCGCTCTCCTCCTCGTCGAGGTCGAGGGTCCCGCTCTCGCGGCTCTCGCGCACGATGGCCTCGTAGTCGCTGTGGAGGAACTGCTGGAAGCTCTGCGCCTCGATGCCGGTGAGCCGGACGAGGAACGAGCTCGTCCACCCGGCGACCTTGATGACCGGCAGGAACAGCCAGTAGGTCAGCTTGAGCGGGAGCGCGCACGCGAAGACGACCTGGTCGGCCGGCTCGCGGAAGAGCGACTTCGGGATGATCTCACCGAAGATGAGGACGATGGTCGAGGCGATGAGCGTCTGGAGGACGAGGACGAGGCCCTCGACGGCGGCCTCCGCCCCGAGGAGGCCGTGGGCGAAGGCGCGCAGCGGCCCGTCGAGGGTGAGCGTCATCAGCATCGAGTAGAGCACGAGCGCGATGTTGTTGCCGACGAGCGTGGTCGTCAGGAACTTGGCCGGCTCGCGGATGAACTCGCGCACGAGGCCGCCGACGAAGCCCTCGCGGTGGGCGCGCACCTCGGCCTTGAGCCGGTTGGCCGTCACGAACGCGATCTCCGAGCCGGAGAAGAACGCGCTCAGCACGATCATCAGCACGATCAGGGCTATCGCCATCGGGGGATTTGGGGATCGGAGGACTGAGGGAGTGGGGAGGTCGGGCGCAGCGGTGGGGATGTGTTCAATCCCCCGATCCCTCAATAAAGGGCGCGTCAGCGCCCGCTGAACTCCGGCGTCTGCTTGTTGAGGAAGGCGTGGACGCCCTCCTGGAAGTCCTCGGTCCCGCACGCCTGGCCGAAGAGCGCGGCCTCGAGCTGCAAGCCCTGCGCCTGCGGGAGGTCCACGGCCCGGATCGCATTGAGCGCCATGGCGACCGCGAGCGGGGCCTTCGAGGCGATCCGGGCGACGAGCTCCTTCGCCCGGTCGAGGAGCTCGTCAGGCGCGACGACGTGGTTGACGAGGCCGATCTCGCGGGCGCGCGCGGCGGTGATCCGGTCGCCGCTCAGGATCATCTCGGTGGCGAGGCCGAGCCCGACGAGGCGCGGGAGGCGCTGCGTGCCGCCGTAGCCGGGGATCAGCCCGAGGCCGACCTCCGGCAGCCCGAACTGCGCCTTCTCGCTCGCCACGCGGAGGTGGCAGGCGAGCGCCAGCTCGCACCCGCCGCCGAGCGCGAACCCGCCCACCGCTGCCACGACCGGCTTCGGCAGGCTCTCGATGCCCGTCAGCACGGCCTGCCCGCGGAGCGCGAAGCGGTGACCTTCGAGCGCGTCGAGCGCGGTGAACTCCGCGATGTCGGCCCCGGCGGCGAAGGCTTTCTCGCCGCTGCCGGTGAGGACGACTCCGCGCACCGCCTCGTCGGCGCGGGCCTGCCGGAAGGCGCGGCTGAGGTCGGCGAGCACCTGCGTGTTGATGGCGTTGAGCTTGTCGGGCCGGTTGAGCGTGACGACGGCCACGCCGTCGGCGTCGACGTCGTAGAGGAGGGTCTCGAACGTGGGGGCTTCCATACAGACGAGGGGAGAGGTGGTAGGGGCGGCGCATGCGTCGCCCCTACGGGAGGCTGGAGGGCGGCGGTCAGCTCCGCAGGCGGTCGCGCCCGGTGGCGGCGGGGTCCTCGGCGGTCGGGTCCTCGAACGTGTCGAGGTCGTCGAGCAGGTCGGTGGGCGGCGAAAAAACCTCCTCGATCTCCTCGATGGACGCCTGGGTCTCTTCGACCTCGCTGATGAGGGTGTCGAGCTGGAAGGAGATTTCCTCGGGGTTCTGCATCGTGAGCGACTGCTCGTGGATGTACTTCGTGACGTCCTCGATGGTCTCGAGCTGGGCCTCGATGACGGCGAGGTTCTCGTGCGCCTTCTTGAACTTGGTGAGGCGCTTCTCGAGGATGTCGAGCCGCTTCTGCTTGATGGCCTGGACCTTCGGCGGGTCGCCCGTCATCTCCTGGCGCAGGCGCGCCATCGCGGTGACGACCTCGTTCTGGGTCGCCTGCTGGGCGAAGCGCTCGTAGCGTTCCTTCTGCTGGAGGAGGTTCAGGTACGAGTCGAGCAGGGCGTCTATCTTGCCGAGGTGCGACTCCAGGAGGCCCTGCGAGGCATAGGACATGCGCTCGTAGTTCTCGCGCACGGCCTTTTCGATGTTGCGGAAGCGGATGTAGCGCTTCTGGCTGGACTTGGAGAGCAGGCGAAAGACCTCCTTCTCGGTCGGCGGCTTGCTGCGCTCGGCCATCTTGCGTGAGCGGACGACGCGGCGGAAGCGCTCCTGCCGGGGCACGATCCCGAGGTAGAGCAGCTCGAGCGCAGCGGCGAAGAGGAGGACGAAGTTGGCTGCGCCGGTCCCGGTGAGCACGAAGGCGACGACCATCGCCATGATGAGGAACACGAGGTTCCACGGGCTGAGGAACGCCTCCTTCGTGTAGTTGATCGGCTCGTTGGGCATGAAGGGCTAAAACGTAAGGAGTAACCGCGAAGCAGACCGAAGGAAACGTAAGGGAGGCAGGGGCTAAACGCAGAGGCAGGCATCCTTACGTTTTACGTTTCACGCATCGAGAGGTCAGGCCTGGTCGCGCCCGAAGCGGCCAATGGAGCGGGCGGAGGCGGCGTCCGGCTCGGGGGCCGGGGCGTCCTGGGCGGTGCGGTCGGTCGGGCCGATGGTTTTAGCCGGGGGCGGCGCCGTCTCAGACGGTGCCTCGCCAGACTGGGCTTCGACGTGCTGCTGGGCGTCGCCGAGCATCTGGGTTTTCATCTGCGCGACGAGGTGGGCGGCGTCGGCGGCGCGGCGCTCGGCGTCGAGGCGTGCCATCTCCTCGCGGTCGGCCTCCTGCTTGGCGGCCTGGTCGAGCGCCTCCATCGCCAGCTCGTAGCGGGCCTCGGCGGTGACGTTCTTTTCCGTCACCCGGCGCAACGCTTCCTCATGGGTGGCGTCGAGGCCGGAGGTGTCGAGGTTCTGGAGCGCGCCGAGGAGGCCCTGCGTGCGCTTGGCGTCGCGAAGCTGCTGCTTGAGGGCGCGGACCTTGCGGAGGTGCGCCTTCTCCTCCTCCTTCAAGCGGTCGATCTCGTCGCGGTTCATTGGAGAGCTTTTGGCTGTTAGCTGTTAGCGTGGGATTTGGGAGGCTAAAAGCCAAGAGCCAAAAGCCCGACGCCCTTTACACCGAGTCGCCGGAGGAGGTTCGCTCGCGGTCGCGGCCGGCGGTCTTCTCCGGGGCGACGGCCTCCGGCTCGGGGATTTGCAGCTCCGGCTCGCGGGCCGCTTCCGGCTCGGCCAGCCCCATTTCGAGCTTGAACTGCTTGACCAGCTCGGAGGCCTGAATCTCCTGGGCGTCCTCCTCGATCTGCATCGCCTCGGTGTCGATCGAGTCGAGGGCGAGCTCCATCCGGGCCTCCTGCTTGGCGGTCTGCTCGTTGACCCGGTTGAGCATCTCGTCGTGCGTCTGGTCGACGCCGGCGACCTCGAACTGCTCGAGCGTGTCGGCGATCTTGGCCTGCCACTTGGCGCGCTCGTGGGCGCGGAGGGCTTCTTTGGCCTCATTGATCTTCTTCTCGCGCTCGCGCATGAAGGCCTTCTTGACCTGGAGCGCCTTCTCGTAGGCCTGCTCGGCATAGCTCAGCTGCTCGGCGGTGCGGGCCTGGGCCTCCTTCGTCTGCTGGAGCTGGAGGGCGTAGCGCTGCGCAATGTCGTCGCGCCCGGCCTGGATGGC
>JBBSMV010000181.1:0-6328 GCA_038232975.1 Rhodothermales bacterium | reverse complement strand
GTTCAGCTCGTCGAGCGCTACATGCAGGCGCAGGGCCTCTTCCGCACCGACGACACGCCGGACCCCCACTTCAAGGATACGCTCACGCTCGACCTCGGCGACGTCGAGCCGTCGCTCTCCGGCCCGAAGCGCCCGCAGGACCGGCTGACGCTGGGCCAGATGCAGCCGCAGTTCCACGAGGCCCTCGAGCGCCCCGCCTCGCCGCAGGGCTTCGGGCTGAAGCAGGACGCCCTCGACCGCACGGGCGCGTACCGCGACGATGACGGCAACGAGCTCACGATGCGCCACGGCGACGTGGTGATCGCCGCGATCACGAGCTGCACGAATACGTCGAACCCGAGCGTGATGCTCGCCGCCGGCCTCCTCGCCCGCAACGCGGTGGCGAAGGGCCTGACGGTCCCGCCCTACGTCAAGACGAGCCTCGCCCCCGGCAGCCGCGTCGTGACCGAGTACCTCGCCTCGGCGGGCTTGCAGGACGACCTCGACGCGCTCGGCTTCTCGCTCGTCGGCTACGGCTGCACGACGTGCATCGGCAACTCCGGCCCGCTCCCGGCACCCGTCGCAAAGGCGATCAAAGACGGCGAGCTGATCGTGGCCGGCGTGCTCTCGGGCAACCGCAACTTCGAGGGCCGTATCCACCCGCTCGTCAAGGCCAACTACCTCGCCTCGCCACCGCTCGTCGTCGCCTACGCCCTCGCCGGGACCGTGGACCTCGACCTGCGCAACGATCCCGTCGGGCAGGACCAGGAGGGGAATGACGTCTACATGCGCGACCTCTGGCCGAGCGCCCAGGAGATCCTCGACGCCATCAACGCCCACGTCAAGCCCTCGCAGTTCGCCGAGATGTACGACGGCATCGAGGACTCGAACCCGACGTGGAACGCCATGCCCGTCTCCGGCGGCTCGCTCTACGCGTGGAGCGAAGACTCGACCTACATCCAGGAGCCGCCGTTCTTCATGGACGTGACGCCCGAGGTCCCGACGATCCAGCCCATCGAGGGCGCGAAGCTGCTGGCGAAGGTCGGCGACTCGACGACGACCGACCACATCTCGCCCGCCGGCGCGATCCCGCCGGGCGAGCCGGCCGGCCGCTACCTCCAGGAGCACGGCGTCGAGCCGAAAGGGTTCAACTCGTTCGGCTCCCGGCGCGGCAACGACCGCGTGATGACGCGCGGGACGTTTGCCAACATCCGCCTCCGCAACCAGCTCGCCCCCGGCACCGAGGGTGGCTGGACGACCTACTTCCCGACCGGCGAGCAGATGTTCATCTACGACGCCGCGATGCGGTACAAGGAGAGCGGCACCCCACTGATCGTGGTGGCCGGCAACGACTACGGCATGGGATCGTCCCGCGACTGGGCGGCGAAGGGGACGATCCTGCTCGGCGTCAAAGCGGTCATCGCCGAGTCGTTCGAGCGCATCCACCGCTCGAACCTCGTCGGCATGGGCGTCCTCCCGCTGGTGTTCAAGGACGGCGAGAGCCTCGCCACCTTCGGCCTCGACGGGACCGAGACGTACTCCATTCCCGTCACCGACGACCTCACGCCGGGCCAGGACGTCGAGGTGACGGCGACGAAGGACGGCAGCGAGGAGGTGACGTTCGCGGTGCAATGCGCTCTCTCGACGCCGATCGAGGTCGAGTACTACCGCCACGGAGGGATTCTGAACTACGTCCTACGCGACTTCCTCAACACCTCCCTGGAGATGGCATAGGTTTCACTTGGGTAATGCGCTGCCTTCAACCGCCTCGTTGACGTGATCCAGTTCAAATTCCGAGTCAACAAATCCTTCCTAACGAAGAAGTCGCGGCCGATCACTATCCTCAAGTCGCAGTATGCTAAGCTTGAGGAAGAGAACCTGAGCGGACGTGCCGTAATCGTTGCACCGAACGGACAGAGACTGCCGGGGAAGGTCTACTCAGGCACTGCTAACTGGGGGCCTTACTATCAACTTCAGGCGGAGGGGTACGATCATGACCCCTTGAGCAAGCTTGACATAGGCACCTACCTTATCGTCAAGTTGAAACGTGAGGAGGGTAAACTGATCGCAGAGCTTCTAGACTCCGTGGCGAGGTCTGAGCGGAGTGCTGAGCCGCGACCTCTCTACGAAGGCACTCCACGCGCTTCCACCCTTGATGTCTACGAGCGTAATCCGGAGGCACGGAAGCGTTGCCTCGATCATTTCGGTGTGGCGTGCATCGTGTGCGGGTTCGATTTCGGCCATGCTTATGGTGCTACCGCAGAGGGCTTCATCCACGTTCATCACCTTCGCCCGATAGCGGAATTGGGAGAACAGCATAAAGTGGACCCGGTAGCAGACCTCCGCCCGGTCTGTCCTAACTGCCATGCCGTCCTCCATCTGAAGTCGCCACCGTTCACGGTAGATGAAGTTCAAGGAATGCTATCTGATGTCTCGCCCGGTTTGAATGAGCCAAAGGTTACGACGCGCGATGCACTCCACCAAGCTAAAACCCGGAAGAACCTAGCTGACTCCGACGCCGCAGACGCGCTCTTTGATGACCTCGATCTCCGCGAGTAAGCATTTAGAGATGACGGTCCGGGCTACGTCCTCTCTCCCGGCCGGGAGAGGCCCGGTGAAGGCGTAGCAGGCGAGCACAAACAGTCCCAAGCCAGCGCTCTGCCCGTCTGCTTCACCCTCCGGGGTCTCCCTCCCGTCTGGGAGACCCATAGGGTCGGAGGGAGGGCGCAGACTGAGTTAAATGCGCCAGTACTGGACGGCGAGACGGGCAGATCTCTTCGCTCTATTCATCCCCACGTCGGTGGTCTTCGGCGCGGGAATAGGTATGTTTATGATCTCTAGCCCGTCCCCCGACTCCGCGCTCCGATGCTCCCTATCCTCCCGCGACTGCGCTCCCTGAGAGTCGTTCTCCTGCTTGGCCTCTTGCCCCTCGCGGCACAGAGCCAGCAGGTGCTCTACCCCGGCCTCGAAGGGCAGCCGCTCCTCGACGCCCTCCGCGCCGGCTACAGCCCCTCCGGCACGATAGGCTACGGCCCGGCCCGCGACGCCCTCTTCGCCTGGGAGCAGAGCCGCAACGGGAACCTCCGCGCCGTCTACACCGGCTACACCATCGTCCTCTCCGGCGACCCGTCGGACAGCGCGCTCGCGCAAGGGGTCAATACCGAGCACACGTGGCCGCAGTCGCTCGGCATGGGCAGCGAGCCGCGGCGGAGCGACATGCACAACCTCTTCCCGACGCGCGTGGAGGTCAACGCGGCGCGGGGCAACGACCCGTTCGCCGAAATCCCCGACGCCGAGACCGACACCTGGTACCGCCTGGCGCAGGCGCAGTCGAACATCCCCGCCGTCGCCCTCGACGAGTGGAGCGAGGTGGACCACACGAACCCCGCGCCGGGGTACGACGGGCGCTTCGAGCCGCGCGAGGACCACGGCGGGAACGCGGCCCGCGCCATGTTCTACGTCTACGCGGTCTACCAGCCCAGCCTCGCCTCGGGCTTCCTCGACGCGCAGCTCGGCGACCTCCTCGCCTGGCACGCCCAGGACCCGGTGGATGCCTTCGAGGCCGACCGGAGCGCGTTCATCGCCTCGCGCCAGGGCAACCAGAACCCGTTCGTCCTCGACTCGACCCTCGCCCGCCGCGCCTTCGCGCCCGACGGCGGCGGCGACCCGCCGGGCGACCCGACCGACGACCTGCTGATCTCGGAGTACGTCGAAGGCTCGTCGCTCAACAAGGCCGTCGAGCTCTACAACGGCACCGCCGCCGCCCTCGACCTCGGCGCGGGCGGCTACAGCCTCCAGGTGTTTTTCAACGGCAGCACCACGCCCGGCACCGTCATCGCCCTCTCCGGCACCGTGGCTCCGGGCGACGTGTTCGTCCTGGCCGAGGGGACGGCCGATGCCGCGATCCTCGCCGTCGCCGACCAGACGACGACCGAGGCGCTCTTCAACGGCGACGACGCCGTCGTGCTCTACCGTGGCAGCCAGGTCGTGGACGCCATCGGCCAGGTCGGGTTCGACCCCGGCGACGAGTGGGGCACCGGCCTCGTCTCGACGAAGGACAACACGCTCCGCCGCCGCCCCGACGCCTGTGCCGCCGACGCCGACCCGAACGATGCCTTCGATCCGGCCGAGCACTTCGCCGGGTTCGCCAACGACACGTTCGACGGTCTCGGCAGCGCCGCGCTCGACTGCGAGGCGACGTCGGCGGTGACGGCCGACATCGAGCGGGTCGGCACCTCGCCTGTTCCGGCCTCCGGCGGGCCGCTGTCCTACCGGGTCACGCTCACCAACACGACGGCCGAGGCGCAGACGCTCACCGCCGAGGTCAATGCCACACTTCCCAGCGGCGCTCCGTTCGGCCCGGTCCGGGGGCCACGGACGGTGCGGCTCCCGGCCGGCGGCTCGGTCGGGCCGCTCACCTTTACCGAGACCGTGCCGGGCGTCGCGCCCGCGGGCACCTACACCGTGACGCTGACCCTTGCGAGCGGCGGCGAGGAGATCGCCTCGGACCGCTTCACGTTCGACAAGACCGCCGCACGCGAGGGGGGAGAGGCCGCCGCCAGCGTTGACGCCGCCTTCGCCCTGTCCCCGGCCTACCCGAACCCGATGCGCGACGCGGCGACGGTCCGCTTCGCCGTGGCGGAGGCCGGGGAGGTTCGCCTCGCGGTCTATGACGTGCTCGGCCGCGAGGTGGCGGTGCTCGCCGACGGTGTGCTCGAAGCGGGTGAGCACGCGGCGGTGCTCGACGGCTCCGCGCTGCCGGGCGGGGTGTATCTCGTGCGCATGGAGGCTGGCTCGTTCGTCCAGACGCAGCGGGTCACCCTCGTCCGGTAGCAACGGCGCGGGGGAACATCGTTACGCTCGCAGCGCGGGGGGAGGGAGGAGGTGGCGGAGGTCCGGCAGGTACTTCTCCAGCGAGCCGGTGTTGAAGGCGACCACGCGGTCGCCCGGCCGGACGGTGCCGCGCTCGGCGAGCGGCTCGAGCGCCGCCAGGCACGCCGCGCCTTCGGGGCCGACCCACCAGCCCGTCGCGGCGACGGTGTCGCGCAGGGCCGCCGCGATGGCCGCTTCGGAGACGGCGAGGCAGCCGCCGTCGCTGGCGCGCACGATCTCCAGCACCCGGACGTGCCCGACGCCGCCGGCCACGTTGAGGCCCACGGCGAGGGTCTCGCCCGGCTCGACGGGGGCGGGCGCGCTCCCGGTCTCGAAGGCGCGGACGAGCGGGGCCGTCGCCTCGCTCTGGACGCACACCATCCGCGGCCGCTCCGCGCCGATGAGGCCGAGGGCTTCGAGCTCGCCGAAGGCTTTCCACATCCCGAGGACGCCCGTGCCGCCGCCGGTCGGGTAGACCACCACGTCGGGCAGCCGCCACGGGCCGCCGGGGGTCGCCGGCTCGGCCAGCTCCAGGCCCATCGTCTTCTTGCCCTCGATGCGCCAGCCCGGCTCCTGGAACGTGGCGACCGAGAAGAACCCGTCGCGGAGGTACTTCTCTTTCACGAGCGCCCCCGCCTCGCGGATCGTGCCCTCGACCACGTCGAGGTGGACCCGGCCGGGGTAGCGGCGGGCGAAGGCGGCGACCTTGCCGAGGATCGGCAGCGGCGTGGCGGCGGCCATGACGACGGCGACCTCGAGCCCGGCGGCGACGCCGTAGCTGGCGAGGCTGTCGCCGGCGTTCCCCTGCGTCGGGACGGCCAGCTTGCCGATCCCGAGCCGCCGCGCCATCGCCACGGTCATCGCCATGCCGCGGTCCTTGAAGCTCTGCGTCGGGTTGGCCCCGAAGCCGGGGACGGCGCGGCCCTCTTCCTTGAGGGCGAGGGCGAACCCGACGCGCTCGGCCAGCGGGTGGCTCGCGTAATCGAGCAGCGGGGTATGGCCCTCGCCGAGCGGGACGATGTGCCGGCGGTCGTCGGGGTCGGCGATGTCGAGCGGGAGGAGGCCGCCGAAGCGCCACATGTCTCGCCGCTCGGGGTGGTACCAGCCGAGGCCCGGCCGCTCGGCGCGGAGCCGGTCGAGGTCGAGGACGATCTCGACCGGGCGGCCGTCGGCCGGGTCGAGGTTCATCACGGTGTCGGGTGGGTACTCGACGCCGGAGCCGAGGCCGCGCAGGCAGCGGACGAAGGACATAGGCTAGGGGGGCTGGAAGCCTGTGCGAGCATTCAGGCTAATACCAAATCCTGTTGCTCTGTAGCTGTTTGATCGCAGGCGTTGAGGGGTGGGCGTGTGGGAGGAGGGGGGCAGGGGAGGGTTTGCCCCCCCGCCGCGCGGCCCCGCCGACCCCCCGCCCACGCCCCCGGGGGGGGGGGGGGGGGGGAGGGCCACCGCCGCCCCCCACCCCCCCCCGCGGCCGCGC
>JBBSMV010000180.1:0-6384 GCA_038232975.1 Rhodothermales bacterium | reverse complement strand
GGGCTTGTTCAACCGGCGCGGCCGGCCGCGCCGCGAAAAATCGTTCAAGGTAGGAGCGTAAAACGTGAAACGTAAGGGAGCTTCGCCGGACCACTCCGCTACAGGCACCCTTACGTTTTACTCTCTACGCCCTGCCCCTCACCGGATCACGGCGATCTTGCCGTAGGCCGTTCCCTCGCCGTTCTGCCCGGCAGCGACCACGAGATAGACCCCCGACGGCACCACTTCGCCCGTGCGCTGGTCGCGGCCGTCCCAGCGCGTGCTGCCGCCGCGCGTGCGGAACGAGGCGACGACCTGCCCGTCAATCGTGAGCACCCGCACGTCGGCGTCGTCCACCAAGCCGGTGATGGCGATCTCCGGGAGCGCGCCGCCCTCGGCGCGCGCAGGGTTCGGGTAGACGAACAGGTCCTCGGCCGCCAGGGCGGGGGCGACCGCGTCGCCGGCGTAGCTGTAGAGACCCCCGCTCGTGGCGAAGTAGACCGTCCCGCTCGCGTCATCCACGTCCACGGCCAGGACGGTGTTCGAGGGCAGCGGCGCGTTCTCGGCCGTGAAGTTGGCGATCACCTCGGTGCCCTCAGCGTTGATGAGCCAGACGCCGCTGTCCGAGGCCAGCCACTTCCGGTCGGCCGGGTCCACGGCGATGTCGAAGATGCGGAGGTCGCGCAGGAAGAAGTCGCTCCCGTCCGGGGTGCGCGTCCAGGTCACCTGCGCGGCCGGGTCACCGGCGAAGATGGAGCCCGGCGAGAAGACGGTGGCGAGGCCGCGGTCGGTCCCGAGCCAGAGCCGCCCGCTCCGGTCCTCGATGACGGCGTTGACCCGCGCGTCCGGCAGCCCCGTGCCGACCTCGCCGACGGTGAGCACGGAGGCGACGCGGTCGTCGCTCGGGTCGAGGGGGTCGGCCCCGGTGTCGAGCACGAAGAAGCCGTTGTCCCCCTGCGCGGTGATCCACTTCTGCCCGAACGAGTCGATGTAGACCTCGCGGTAGTCAATCGTCGTCGGGAGGCCGCTCGGGCGGTCGAGGGCGGTCCAGGTGCCGTCGGGCGTGCGGACGTGCAGCGGCACCGCGGCGAACTGGTTCGCCACCCAGAGCCGCCCCTCGTCGTCGGTGTCGAGGCCGACGGTGATGATGAACTCAGGACTCGACGGCAACGCTGGCAGGAGCGTCGAGTTGGCGGCGTTGTAGAGCGTGATCTCCCCGTCAGGGGCGTACTGGAAGACGCCGCGCCCCTCGGTCCCGAACCACACGTTCCCGACGTCGTCCGCGTGGATGGTAGGGATCTGGGAGCGGTCGGGGAGCGCGCCGTTGTCGAGCGAGAAGTTCTGCCAGCTCGTCCCGTCGAACCGGCCGAAGCCGTTGACGAAGTCGTTCGGCGACTCGAAGCCGGCCCAGACGATCCCGTCCGGTGCCACCTCGACCGCGAGGATGGTGTTCGAGGTGGGGCCGTCCGGGACCAGCCGAAGCTCCGCCTCGATCACGCCCGGCTCGGTGTCGGTGAGGTCGGGGTAGGCGATCAGGCCGCGCAGCTCATCGCCCGCCCAGACCCGTCCGTCCGGCCCGAGCACCCCGGCTTGCAGGACGAACACCCCCTCGATCTTGTAGCGCCGTAAGGCCTCGTCGGCACCGAGCGCGAGCAGCCTGAACTCCGACACGATGATTAGCTCGTCTTCCACCGTGAAGAGGTCGGAGGTGGACTCCTGCTCGTAGCCGAGGCCCCCCCACGCCCCGTCCGCCTGGCGCCGGAAGGTCCCCCCCGGCTCGTCTGGCTCCGGCTCGTCTCTCTTGATCCGCTCCGTGCCGGCGAAGAGGCTCCCGTCGAAGAACGCGAGGCTGAGCACGTTCGTCAGGGTGTCCACCGCCGTGTCCAGGGTCCAGGCGGAAGGCTCGCGGAGGTTCGGCGCGCTGAGCGGGGCGTAGGCGATCCCCTCGCGCGTCCCGACCCAGAGGCCGGGCTGCCCGTCCGGGAGCGGGGCGATGAGGACATCCCCGACGGCCGTACCGCCGGGCAGCCCGCCGAAGCGCTCGTAGGTGTCGCTCACCTCGCCTCGCACCGCGTCGAAGACGACGACCCCGAAGTCGGTCGAGATCAGGAGCGAATCGGCCTCGACCTCGATGCGGTTGATCCCGCGCGCGTTGAAGCGCTCGGCCTGCGCGATCTCCACGAAGGGGCGCACCGCGCCCGAGGCGATGTCCAGCCGGTCCAGCCTCCCGTCCTCGTATCCGATCCAGACGGCCTCCCGCGCGGCATCGTAGGCGATGGCCTCTACGTTTACGCCGCTGAGGCCCTGCACGGGGGTGAAGCGCTCGACCTCGCCCGTGACGGGCGCGTAGCGGAAGACCCCGCCCTCGGTGCCGGCCCAGAGCGCGTCGCCGGAGGCAGAGAGCGCGGGGACGGCAGCCAGCGACGGCGAGGCCTGCCACCGGCCGTTCTGGGCTGAGGCGGCGGGCCCAAGACTGAGCAGGAGGATGAGGAGAAAGGCGGACGACAGACGCATCGGTACAGGCTCCAGGGTTAGAAACGGAAGATCGCACGGGCGCGAGAGGCCGTGCGGAGGCTGGGGCGTAGCAAACGGTCCGATGCAGCGTGGGGTTTGATGCAGAGGAAGAGTACTGGGATGCCTCGGGCAGAGACCCTCAGAGCCGGCGGAGGAGGTTGACCATCTCGACGGCTCCGACGGCGGCCTCTGCCCCTTTGTTGCCCGCCTTCGTCCCGGCCCGCTCAACGGCCTGCTCGACAGAGTCCACCGTGAGCACGCCGAAGAGCACCGGCACGCCCGTGCTGCGCGCCGCCTCGGCGATCCCCGAGGCGACCCCGCCGGCCACGTAGTCGTAGTGCGAGGTCGCCCCCCGGATCACGGCCCCGAGGCAGATCACGGCGTCGTAGCTCCCGGAGGCCGCCATCTTCTTCGCCACGAGCGGAATCTCGAAAGCCCCAGGGCACCACGCCACGTCCACCGCGTCGAGGTCCGCTCCGTGCCGCCCGAGCGCGTCGAGCGCGCCCTCCAAGAGGGGCCGGGTGATGAACTCGTTGAACCGGCCGGCGACGACGGCGAACCGGGCGTCGGAGACGACGAGCGAGCCTTCGATGACGTTAGGCATAGGAGGAGTAAAACGTGAGACGTAAAACGTAAGGGTGCCGAGGGCAGGAGTCTGGGGTGAGTCTCCTTCACGTTCTATGCCTTTCGCTTCATAAGGTACGCACAACGTGCCGTCCGGCAAGGCCCTCGGCGGTGCCCTCACGCCGCAGCGGGGCCGCCCGCTCGGCCGGCACCGTGTACGCCCCGAAGCGCTCGTCGTCGCGCTCGCCGAAGCCGTGGTAGTCGGAGCCGCCGGTCTCGAGCAGGCCGAAGCGCCGGGCCACGGCCCGCCAGTGCTCGCGCAGGCCGTCGTCGTGCGCCGGATGCACCGTCTCGACGCCATCCAGCCCGTCGGCCACGAGCCGCTCGACGAAGCGGACCTCGACCCACGTCCCGGGGTGCGCGAGCACGCAGACGCCGCCGGCCGCGTGGACGAGCGCGATCAGCTCCTCCGCCGAGGCCCGGCCCTTCGGGACGAACGCCGGCCCCCCGTCGCCGAGGTAGAGCGTGAACGCCCCCTGCAGCGTCTGGGCGTGCCCCGCCTCCACGAGCGCCCGGGCGATGTGCGGCCGCCCGACGGCCCCGCCGGCGGCGATCTCCAGCACGCGCTCGAGCCGGACCGGCCGCCCGAGCGCCGCCAGCCGGTCCACGATCTCCGAAGCCCGTGCGTGCCGCTCGTCGCGGTACCGGGCCAGGTGCGCCCGCAGTCCCTCGTCCCCGAGGTCGAACCCATAGCCGAGCAGGTGGACGTCGTCCCCGTCCACGTTCGCGCTCAGTTCAACGCCGGGGATCAGTTCGACGCCGTAGCGCTCGGCGGCGAGCGCCGCCGTCGGGTAGGCCCCGAGCGTGTCGTGGTCGGTGATCGAGAGCACGGCGATCCTGCGCAGGTGCGCCTTCTCGACGAGGCCCGGCGGGGAGAGCCGCCCGTCGGAGGCGGTCGTGTGGGTGTGAAGGTCGGCGCGGGGCATGGGGCGGGCACGTGGCGGTGCGCTGAAGGTACACGCTCCCCGCTGACAGCGCTTCGTCAGGGGGCGAGTTGGACGGCGGGCAGAGGACGGTGAGGCAATAGACAGACGGTGGGCGCGGAGCGTGACGGCCTCAGTACCTTTGCCAGCTTGCCCTCGCTCTTCCGCTCGTGAAGCTCCCCCTTTCTCCCGTTCTCAACCTCACCCACGGAGCCTCGGCCTGGTTTTCGCGTAGCACGCGGCGCACCTTTTCTCCCGCAATCCTCCGTTCGCTGCTCGTGCTCCCTGCTCCCACACCTGCCCTTTCGCCGACCCGCTCCCCCCAGGACTTCGGCGATTTCCTGACCGACCTCCGACGCCACCTCCACCGGAATCCCGAGACCGGATTTCAGGAGGTCGAGACCTCGCGTCACCTGCGGGCGCTGCTCGAAGAGCACGGGTTCGAGGTCGTTGGGCCGCTCGCCGGGACCGGGTTCTACGTCGAGATCGAGGGCGCGCACCCCGGCCCGACGGTCGCCTACCGGAGCGAGCTGGACGCTCTCCCCGCGCCGGACGCGAAGACGTGTGCGTATGCCTCTCAGCGCCCGAACGCGGCGCACCTCTGCGGGCACGACGCTCACATGGCCGTCGCCGTCGGCGTGGCCCTCCTGCTCCGCGAGCGGCGGGACGAACTCCACGGCACGGCGCGCGTCCTCTTCCAGCCCAACGAGGAGAGCAGCCCCTCGGGCGCGCCCCGCATGATGGAAGACGGCGTGCTCGACGGGGTCCGCGAAATCTTCTGCATCCACGTCGACCCGACGCTCCCGGTCGGCACCTTCGGCCTCCGCGCCGGGCCGGTGACGGCGGCGACGGCTCCATTCCTCGTCCGCGTCGGCGGCCCCGGCGGGCACTCGGCGCGCCCGCACGAGACCGTTGATACCGTCTGGGTGGCGACGCAAATCCTGAGCACGTTCTACCAGCTACCGGGCCGCGTCCACGACGCCCGCCGGACAGCCGTGCTGACGGCCTGCCGGTTCCGCGGCGGCGAAGCACTCAACGTGATCCCGGCCGAGGTCGAGTTCGGCGGCACGCTCCGGTGCGTCAACCTCGACGGCACCCGGACGCTCAGCCGCGCCATGCGCGACGCCGCCGAGGAGACCGGCCGGCGCTACGGGGCCGAGGTCGCCTTCGAGATTGACCTCAGCCTCCCTCCTGTCGTCAACGACGCGGCGCTCGTCGAGTACGTCGGCGAGACCGTGCGGGACCTGTTCGGTGACGAGGCGGCGCATATGATCCCCGAGCCGAGCATGGGCGGCGAGGACTTCGCCTTCTACCTCCAGGAAATACCGGGGATGCTGCTGCGCGTCGGCACCGCGAGCGGGACCGAGACGCGCTACCCGCTGCACCACGCGCTCTTCGACGTGAGCGAGGCGGCGCTGCCCGAGGCGGCCCACCTCATGGCCGAGGTCGTCGCCCGCCGGCTCGGTGCTACACACGCTGCATGAGCGGATGCGGGGTCGCCGAATGCAAGCCACCTCTGAAACCACTCCTGCCCGATGACCTCTGGGCCGTCATCGAACCCCTGCTCCCGCCCGAGCCGCCCAAGCCCACCGGCGGCAGACCCCGCGTGCCCGACCGCGCCGCGCTCACCGGCATCCTCTTCGTCCTCCGCACCGGCATCCCCTGGGAGCTACTGCCCCACGAGATGAACTGCGGCTCCGGCATGACGTGCTGGCGTCGCCTGCGCGACTGGCACGCGGCCGGCGTGTGGCAGAAGCTGCACGAGGTGCTGCTCGACCGTCTCGGCGCAGCCGGGCAGATCGCCTGGTCGCGCGCGAGCGTAGACTCCCAGACCGTCCCGGCTCCCGGCATCGGAAAAAGGGGGCTACCTGCGAAGCCCGCGCCGTCGGCCCCACCGACCGAGGGAAAGGCGGCACCAAGCGCCACCTGATCACCGACCGGCGGGGTACGCCGCTGGCGGTGGTGCTCTCGCCGGGCAACCGGCACGAGTCGAAGCTCTTCGAGGCGCTGCTCGACGCGGTGCCGCTGGTCAAGCAGAAGCGCGGAGGTCGTCGTCGTCGTCCGGCGAAGGTCCATGTCGACAAGGCCTACGACGGGAGGCCGTGCCGCAGCGCGCTCTCGCGTCGCGGGATCAAGGTCCGCATCGCGCGCCGGGGGAAGGAGTCGAGCGAGAAGTTGGGTCTGCATCGGTGGGTGGTCGAGCGGACGTTTGCGTGGCTGAACGGGCAGCGGCGGTTGCGGGTGCGCTACGAGCGTCGTCTGGACGTGCACGAGGCGTTCGTCAAGCTGGGGTGTGCGCTGCTGACGTGGCAAGCTGTTCTGAGGTATTGTTAGGCGTTCTAAG
>JBBSMV010000179.1:0-6421 GCA_038232975.1 Rhodothermales bacterium | reverse complement strand
GAGATCGACCCCGTGACGCAGCAGAACATCGGCGTGCGGACGGCCCCCGTCCGGGTTCAGGCGATCAGCCGCGACCTCCGTGCGACGGGCGTCTTCGAGGCGAGCGACCGTGCCCGCGAGGCCGTCAGCCTCAAGGTCGGCGGCTGGATCGAGCGGCTCTACGTCGACGCCGAGGGCGACCGCGTCCGCGCCGGGCAGCCGCTCCTCGAGCTCTACAGCCCCCAGCTCGTCTCGACGCAGGAGGAGTACCTCCTCGCCCTCCGCAGTCGCGAGCTCATGGGCGATGACGGCGACCGCGTGGTCGAGGCCGCCCGCCGCCGGCTCCTCCTCTTCGACATCAGCCCCGAGCAGATCGAGCGGCTGGAGACGACGGGCGAGGTGACGCGGACGCTCACGATCTACGCGCCTGCCGGCGGCACCGTAACCCAGAAGCGCGTCATCGAGGGGATGCAGGTGCAACCAGGCGCGACGCTCATGGAGATCGTGGACCTCTCCGGGCTGTGGCTCCAGGTGGACGTGCCCGAGCAGGACCTCGGGTGGGTCGCCGTCGGCACGAGGGCCGTCGTCCGGATCGAGAGCCAGCCCGGCGCGGAGCTCACGGGCCGCGTCGAGTACGTCTACGACACGCTCGACCCGGCCACGCGGACGGGCACGGCGCGTGTCGCCGTCCCGAACCCCGGCCGCCGGATCAAGCCGGGGATGTACGCCACGGCCACCCTCTTCGGCGCGCCGAGCATGGCGCACCCGGCCGTCCCGAGCGAGGCCGTGATCCGCACGGGCGACGAGGCCGTCGTGATCCTCGCCCTGGGTGACGGCCGCTTCCGCCCGCAGCCCGTCACGCTCGGCGAGGAGGGCGAGGGGATGGTCCAGATCCTCGACGGCCTCGACGGGACCGAGCGCGTCGTGACGAGTGCGCAGTTCCTCATCGACTCCGAGGCCCGGCTTGCCGCCGCCGTCGGCGCGATGGCCGGCGGGACCGACACCGACACGGGCAGTGCCCCCGATCCGATGGGCGAGGTCGATCACAGCAAGATGAACCACTGACGCGAATCCCGAACGCAACCGGACCCCGGACGGGACCGGACCTCGGACGACTGAAAACGGACTACGCCATGCTCGAACGCATCATTGACTGGAGCGCCCGCAACCGGCTCCTCGTCGGCATCCTCACCCTCCTCGCCGCCGCCCTCGGCGCGTGGGCCACGCTCAACACGCCCATCGACGCGATCCCCGACCTCTCCGACGTGCAGGTCATCGTCAAGACGGAGTATCCGGGGCAGGGGCCGCAGATCGTCGAGGAGCAGGTGACGTACCCGCTCACGAGCGCGCTCCTCTCCGTCCCGTTCGCCAAGACCGTCCGCGGCTACTCGATGTTCGGGACGAGCTTCGTCTACGTCATCTTCGAGGACGGCACCGACATGTACTGGGCGCGGAGCCGGGTCCTCGAATACCTCAGCCAGATCCAGGACCGGCTGCCCGAGGGAGCGAGTCCCGCGCTCGGCCCCGACGCGACGGGCGTCGGCTGGATCTACCAGTATTCCCTCCGCGACACGACGGGGACCTACGACCTCGCCCAGCTCCGCTCGGTCCAGGATTTCTACCTCAAGTACGAACTCCAGGCCGTCGACGGCGTGAGCGAGGTGGCGACGGTGGGCGGGTTTCAGAAGCAGTACCAGGTCGTCGTGGACCCGCAGAAGCTCGCGGCCTACGGCATCCCCATCGGCCACGTCGGGATGGCGCTCAAGCGCTCGAACCGCGACGTGGGCGGGCGGCTCCTCGAGCTCGGCGAGCGCGAGTTCATCGTGCGAGGAAAGGGCTACCTCAAAGGCGTCGAGGACATCCGCGAGGTCGTCCTCAAGGCGGAGGGCGGCACGGCCGTCACCGTCGGCGACGTGGCGACGGTGCAGCTCGGGCCGGAGATCCGGCGCGGGATCGCGGATGTGAACGGCGAGGGCGAGGTCGTGGGCGGCATCGTCGTGATGCGCTACGGCGAGAACGCGCAGAAGACGATTGACCGGGTCAAGACGCGCCTGGCCGAGTTGGAGAGCGGGCTCCCCGCCGGCGTCGAGGTCGTCACCGAGTACGACCGGAGCGGGCTCATCGGGCGGGCCGTAGACACGCTCACGACGAAGATCTGGGAGGAGCTCCTCGTGGTCGCCCTCATCGTGATCGTGTTCCTGCTGCACTTCCGCAGCGCGTTTGTCGCGGTCGTCACGGTGCCCGTCGGGATTCTGATTGCGCTCGGGATCATGTACCTCCTTGGCATCAACGCCAACATCATGAGCCTCGGCGGGATCGCGATTGCGATCGGCGTGATGGTGGACGCGAGCCTCGTGATGGTCGAGAACGCGCACAAGCACATCGAGCGGGCACGCCAGGCGAAGGCCGAGGCGCGCGGCGGCAAGGCCCCGCCGGTGCCCGCCGTGGACGCGGGGCTCCTCGGCACGTCCCCCTCTGGAGACGGCGGTGGAGGCGAGCCCGGCCTCGGTACCCGGATCCGGCACTTCTTCGACCGCGCGCAGCGGCGGCTCGACGGCGTGGGCGAGGAGACCCCCGGCCTCACGAACGCCGAGCGGATGCACGCCGTGATCGAGGCAGCCAAAGAGGTCGGGCCGAGCCTGTTCTTCTCGCTGCTGATCGTGACCGTCAGCTTCCTGCCGGTGTTCACGCTGGAGCAGGTCGAGGGACGGCTCTTCCGGCCGCTCGCGCTGACGAAGACGTTTTCGATGGCGGCGGCGGCGATCCTCGCGGTCACGCTCGTGCCGGCGCTCATGGCCGTCTTCGTCAAGGGGAAGATCCGGGCCGAGCGCGAGAACCCCATCGCGCGGTTCTTCATCCGCGTCTACCGCCCGATGATCCAGGGCACGCTCCGCCACCCGAAGACTGTGCTCGCCGTAGCGACGCTCCTTCTCGTGGTGACGATCCTCCCGGTGCAGCGGATGATGCTCGGCGAGGAGATCATTCCGTTCCCGCAGATCGGCAGCGAGTTCATGCCGCCGCTCTGGGAGGGCGACCTGCTCTACATGCCGACGACGCTGCCCGGCGTGAGTCCGCAGAAGGCGAAGGAGATCCTCCAGCAAACCGACCGCATCCTCGCGAGCTTCCCCGAGGTCGAGCGCGTCTTCGGCAAGATCGGCCGCGCCGAGACGGCGACCGACCCGGCCCCGCTCACGATGATCGAGACGACGATCATCCTGAAGCCCGAAAGCGAGTGGCGCGACGGGGTGACGCGGCAGTCGCTCACGGCCGAGATGGACCGGGCGATCCAGTTCCCCGGCCTGACGAACGCGTGGACGATGCCGATCAAGACCCGGATCGACATGCTGGCGACGGGAATCAAGACGCCGGTGGGCGTGAAGATCGCGGGGCCGGATCTGGAGGTGCTCGAACGCCTCGGCCGCGAGGTCGAGGCCGCCGTCAAAGACCTGCCCGGCACGCGGAGCGCCTACGCCGAGCGCGTGATGGGCGGCTCGTTCCTCGACATCGACGTGGACCGACGGGCCGCCGCTCGCTACGGGCTCACGTCCGGCGACGTGCAGGACGTGATCATGGCTGCCGTCGGCGGGATGAACGTGACCACGACCGTCGAGGGACTCGAGCGCTACCCGGTCAACGTCCGCTACCCGCGTGCGCTCCGCGACGACTTGCCGGCGCTCCGCCAGGTGCTCGTCCCGCTCCCCGCCTCCGCGGGGACAGGCTCGGGCGCGCAGGTGCCACTGGGCCAGCTCGCGGACTTCCGCTACGTCGCCGGGCCGCCCATGGTGAAGAGCGAGAATGCCCGCCCGAACGCGTGGGTGTTCGTGGACCTCAGCGACGAGGCCGACGTCGGGAGCTATGTGCAACGCGCGCGCGCGGCCGTGGCCGAAGCCGTGACGCTGCCGCCGGGCTACTCCATCAAGTGGAGCGGGCAGTATGAGTACATGGAGCGCGCCAACGAGCGGCTCGCCATCCTCGTCCCGATCACGCTCGCGATCATCTTCCTGCTCCTCTTCCTCCACTTCAAGAGCGCGACCGAGGCCGTGCTCCTGATGGTCCCGCTCCCGTTCGCGCTCATCGGCGCGGTGTGGCTCATGCTCGTGCTCGGGTACAACTTCTCGATCGCCGTCGGCGTCGGGCTGATCGCGGTGACGGGGCTGGCCGCCGAGACGGCCATCGTGATGCACGTCTACCTCGACGAGGCGGTGAAGCGGTACCGGCGCGACGGCCGCCTGACGAGCGTGCCTAGGCTGAAGGAGGCGCTGGAGGAGGGGGCCGTGGACCGCGTCCGGCCCAAGCTCATGACCGTCTTCACGACGATCATCGGCCTCGTCCCCATCATGTACGGCACCGGGACCGGGGCCGAGGTGATGCAGCGGATCGCGACGCCGATGGTGGGCGGCCTCGTCACGAGCACGATTCTCACACTCATCGTCGTGCCAGCACTCTACGCCGTCGTCCAGGGCTGGACGCTCCGGAAGGAGCTCGGCGGGGAGCCAGCGACCACACCCGCCCTCGCTTTCGAGCCGCTCGCACCCGACGCCGCCCGGCACGACGCTCCTCCTAACCCTTGACCCCGATCCCATGAGACGATTCTTCCCCATCCTGATCCTCACCCTGGCGCTCCCGCTCGCGGCCTGCTCCGGCGGCGGAGACGACGCGAACCCCGCACCGGCCGACGCTGCCCGGTTTGCCCGGGCGGACCTCCCGCTCGTCACCGTCTACAAGTCACCGACCTGTGGGTGCTGCTCGAAGTGGGCCGACCACATGGAGGCCGCCGGCTTCCCCGTCGAGACCGTGGACGTGGCAGACCTCAGCGCCGTGAAGGCCGAGCACGGCATCCCGGCCGAGTTCGGGTCCTGCCACACGGCCGTCGTGGGCGGGTACGCCGTCGAGGGCCACGTCCCGGCCGAGGACGTGAAGCGGCTGCTCGCCGAGCGGCCCGACGCCGCCGGCCTCGCCGTGCCGGGGATGCCCACCGGCTCACCCGGCATGGAGACGCCTGGCCGTCCCGCCCAGCCCTATGAGGTCCTCCTCGTGCAGGGCGGCGACGCCACCGTCTTCGCCCGGCACTGACCGTCTACGCCTTCTCTACCAACCATCAACCCTGACCCCCTGAACCGATGAACACACTCACCCTCACGCGCCTCCCCCTGATGCGCCTCCCGATTCTCGCCCTCCTGCTCGCCCTGCCCCTCGCGCTCGCTGCGTGTGGCGGCGATGGCAATCCCGAGCCCGTCGATGCCGACGAGGGGGCCATCCAGGCCGCCCCGCCCACCGATGGCGGCACCCACGAGATGCCCGACGGCACCATGATGTCCGATGGCGAGATGGACCACGGGGACATGAACGGCATGGCCGACGGCGTCCCCTCCGTACGCATGGAGAACGGCGTGCAGGTCGTCGAGATCGAGGCGGGCCGCATGGGCTACCAGCCGCGCGAGGTCGCGCTCGAAGCCGGCGTCCCGGCCCGGCTCGTCTTCACGCGCACGGTCGAGTCCGACTGCTCGTCGAAGGTGACGATCCCCGCCTTCGACGTGCCGGTGACGGACCTCCCGCTCGGCGAGCCCGTCGCGGTCGAGTTCACGCCGACCGAGAGCGGGGCGTTCGAGTTCGTCTGCGGGATGGACATGCAGCGCGGCTCGCTCATGATCCAATCCACATCCTGATGGGTCGCCCGGATTCCAACCCCTCGGGATGGGGCGAGCGCGTCCGCCGCGTGTACGACCGCGTGGCCGGTCGCTACGACGGAGCGCTCGCCCTCGTCGGGCTCCTCGGCTACCGCACCGAGACGTACCGCCGCCGCGCCGTTCGTGCCCTCGGGGTGCGGCCGGGGCAGACCGTCGTGGACCTCGGCTGCGGGACGGGGACGAACCTCCCGCTCCTCGCCGCGGCCGCCGGGCCAGGTGGACGCGTCGTCGGCGTGGACTTCTCGTCGGCGATGCTGGCCGAGGCCCGCGCCCGCGCCGAGCGCCTCGGGCTGGAGAACGTCGAGCTCGTCGAGGCCGACGCCGCAGCGTTCGACGGGCTCGACCGCGTTCTCGCCACGTTCTCGCTCAGCATGATGCCCGAGCCGGAGCGGGTGATCGCGCGCGCCGTCCGTTCGCTCCCACCGGACGGGCGGATGGCCGTGCTCGACTTCCGCATCCCGTTGTCGTGGCCGGGGCCGATCCGCCGCGCCGCCTTCGCCCTCGCGGCACCCCTCGGCGAGACGTGGGCGATGGCCGAGCGGGACCTCCGCCCGCTCGTGCGACGTCACCCCGTCCTCGACGCGGACGCGTCCTTCTACTGCGGCGCGGCCGGCTCCTTCGCCGGCGCGGACCGGCTCCGGCCGCCGGACGCGCTCGGTTGGGCGGCCCTCATCGGCGTGGGGTTCGTGGCGAGCGTGGGGCTGGAATGGGCCGCGCAGGCGCTCGGGCTCTGGGGTTACAGCGACGCCATGCCT
>JBBSMV010000178.1:0-6464 GCA_038232975.1 Rhodothermales bacterium | reverse complement strand
GAAGGGGCGGGCGGACGGACGCCCGGTAGCGCTGGTGGCGTGCATGCGGAAGCTGCTGGTCACTTGCAACGCGATGGTGCGTGACGGGGCGGCTTGGGAGACAAAGATCGCCGTCGTAGCTTGACTTCCAACACAGTTGCTACAGGTAAACCGTTGAACGACTGCGTCTGGTCATGCCGCCCGCCGCAGTGGTGTCCGGGGCGTCTGCGGGGTCTCGGTCTCGGTCTCGGGCAGCGGGGCGAGGCGGTAGGCGTCGCGGCGGACGCGCTGCCGCCGCTCGAGGGCCGTCCACTGGAGCAGGCTGTTGAGCTGGAGCCGCAGCGCGGCCACGGTCTGCCGCCCGACGCCCTTCAGGGCGGCGAGCCGCCCGTCGTAGGCCGCCCGTTCGAGCGCATCGAGCGTCGTCACGCCGAGCTCGTCCACGAGCCGGCGGGCGAGCGCCCGGCTGATGCCGGGGACCGAGGCGAAGAGCACGACGGGGTCGAAGGTGTTGTCGCCGCGCGTGCGCCGCCCGAGGCGGCCGGTCTCGATGTAGCGGGCGATGTGGGCGCTGAGGCTCTCGCCGACGCCGTGCAGCTCCATGAGCGCGTTGACGCCGCGCTCGGCGTAGACCTCGGCGAGGGGCCGCGCGTGGGCGCGGATGGTCTGGGCCGCCTGGTGGTAGGCCCCGATGCGGTACGGGTTGGCCTCGCGCTCCTCGAGCACGGCGGCCATCTGCTCGAGCACGTCGGCGATCTGGTCGTTCGTCGGCTCGAAGGTCGTGTCGTGGGTGGCTTTCATGGGTTCCTCCGGCTGGTTAACCCCCCAGGATACGAAGGCACAGTGCCACCGTTACGTCACCTCTCCTCAGTCTCCTATATTCCCCTTCATTCGAACTGGCGGCGGAAATCCTGGAAGGTCGCCCGCAGAGCTTGAAGCTCATCCTCCAGCGCCGCTACCCGCTCTTCGAGCGCCGCCAGCCGGTCCCCGCCGGCCCGCGCCGCCAGCATCGCCGGGGCGAGCGCAGGCGTGGGTGCGTCGCCCGCCTCGGCGTCGGGCATTCCGGCCAGCAGGTGCGCCCAGCGCGCCTCTTTGCGCCCCGGCTGCACGGGCAGCTCCGCCGCGAGCGGCTCCTCGCGCTCGGCGAGGTCGCGCAGCGTCGCCTCGGCGGCCTCCAGCGACGCGAAGGCGTGCATCCGCCCGGCCCGCCCGCGCACCTCGCCGACCGTCTGCGGCCCACGCAGCAGCAGCACGGCGAGCGCGGCGACCTCCGCCTCGCCAAGCTCGAAGTGGTGGTCGAGAAGGTGGCGGTATTTGGTGACGCGGCTGCCGGCCCCCTCACTCGTCCCGGTCAGCCCGCGCCGCATCAGGCTGTCGAGCGCCGCCGCTACGTCGGGCTCGTCGAGCTCCATCACCGGCTCGCGGCCGGTCTTCTGGTTGCACGCGGCGACGACGCTGTTGAGCGTCATCGGGTAATAGTCCGGCGTGGCGAGCGCCTTCTCGGCGAGCGCGCCGACGACGCGAACTTCGACGGGGGCGAGGACAGGCTCCATCAGGATTCGGCGGTGGAATGGACGCGCTCGCCAATCTACCCGCGCCAGGTTGGTGCCGCGAGGCACAGAGCCTTCATCGGGCAGAGGTCGGAAAATAACCCCTCGTGCCCACGAGCGCGAGTAGCCCGGTCACCACAGGCCGGGCGGAACCGTTTCCGGGCAGAGACCTCCGCTGCTATCTTCGGAGCCGTCGCCTCTTTTCCCCGGCTCCATGCCCGCGCTCAAACCGACCGACACGAACGTCTTCCCGCGCCAGCTCGGGTCGAGCCCCCGCTCGCGGTGGCAGGCGAAGCTCTACGAGGTCATCTTCGAGCACCACACCCCGGCCGGCCGGGGCTTCGACCTCGCGCTCATCGTCGTGATCGGGCTCTCGATCCTGGTGGTGATGTTCGAGAGCGTCGCCTCGCTCCGCGCCCGGTTCGGGGACGAGCTGCGGATCGCCGAGTGGAGCTTCACGGTGCTCTTCACGGTCGAGTACGTCCTCCGGCTCGCGTGCGTCAACCGGCCGAGCCGCTACGCGCGGAGCTTCTTCGGGGTGATTGACCTGCTGGCGGTGCTGCCGACCTACCTCAGCGTGTTCTTCCCCGGCGCGCAGGCGTTCAGCGTAATCCGGATGCTGCGCTTCCTGCGGGTCTTCCGCATCCTCAAGCTCGTCCAGTACCTCTCCGAGGCCAACCTCCTCGGGCAGGCGCTCTGGGCGAGCCGCCGCAAGATCATGGTCTTCCTGCTGGCCGTCCTCACGCTCGACGTCATCTTCGGCTCGCTGATGTACGTCGTCGAGGGCGGGCAGAACGGGTTCGACAACATCCCGCGCTCGATCTACTGGTCCATCGTGACGCTCACCACGGTCGGCTACGGGGACATCTCGCCGGTCACCACCCTCGGGCAGATGATCGCGGCGCTCATCATGATCATGGGCTACGCCATCATCGCGGTGCCGACCGGGATCGTGACGTCCGAGATCGTGAACGCGAATGCGCGCAGTGCCGCCCGCCGCTGCCCGAGCTGCGGAGCCGGCGACCACACCCCCGACGCCGCCTTCTGCCGGTTCTGCGGCGAGCCGCTCCCGGCCGTCGCCCCACCGCCGCCTCCCCCCGGCACGCCCTCGTGACCGGCTCCCCCGCTGCCGACGCCGACGCCTCATGTATCGCCGCAGCCAGCGGCTCGGGCTGGACTAGCTGACCAGGGGATTCTCCTGCTCGTCCACGGGCGCATCGCCCGGGACCGTAGCGGCCGGCGTCCAGTCCTCGTCGAAGGCGCGTTCGAGGGCGCGGCGCTGGGCGTTGAGCGTGAGCGCGAGGTCGTCGGCGCGGTGGGCGGCGGAGACGAAGAACGCCTCGAACTGGCTCGGGGCGAGGTAGACCCCCTCCTCGAGCATCGCGTGGAAGTAGCGCCCGTAGCGCGCCGCGTCGCAGCGCTGCGCCGAGGCGAAGTCCGTCACGGGCTCCTCGGTGAAGAAGAGGCAGCCCATCGAGCCGACGCGCGTCTGGAACAGGTCGAGGCCGAGGGCCTCGGCGGTGCGGCGGGTGCCCTGCTCCAGCGCCTCGCCGTAGCGTTCGAGGCGGCCGTAGACGCCGGGGTCGTCGGCGATGCGGCGGAGGACGGCGTAGCCGGCGTGCATGGCGAGCGGGTTGCCCGAGAGCGTGCCCGCCTGGTAGACCGGCCCGCTCGGCGAGACGTAGTCCATGATCTCGCGCCGCCCACCGTAGGCCCCGACGGGCAGCCCGCAGCCGATGATCTTGCCGAGCGTCGTGAGGTCGGGCATGACGCCGTAGCGCTCCTGCGCGCCTCCGGGCGCGACCCGGAAGCCGGTCATCACCTCGTCGAAGATCAGGAGGGCACCGTGCTCGTCACACAGCTCACGTAATGCTTTAAGGAAACCAGGCGCGGGCGGTACGCAGCCCATGTTGCCCGCGACGGGTTCTACAATCACACAGGCCACCTCGCCGCTGTTCGCGTCGAGGACGGTGCGGACGCTTTCGAGGTCGTTGTAGGTGGCGAGGAGCGTGTCGCGGGCGTTGCCGGCCGTGACGCCGGGCGAGTTCGGCTCGCCGAAGGTCATCGCGCCGGAGCCGGCGGCGATGAGGAAGACGTCGCCGTGGCCGTGGTAGTGCCCCTCGAACTTGACGAACCTGTCGCGCCCGGTGACGCCTCGGGCGAGGCGGACGGCGCTCATCGTGGCCTCGGTCCCGGAGTTGACGAAGCGGACCGTCTCGAGGCTCGGCACGAGCTCGACGACCAGCTCGGCGAGGCGGACCTCGATCTCGGTCGGCGCGCCGAACGAGGTCGAGCGCGCGGCGGCTTCCTGCACGGCGCGGACCACGGCGGGGTGGGCGTGCCCGAGGAGCATCGGTCCCCAGCTCCCGACGTAGTCGACGTAGCGGTTGCCGTCGGCGTCCGTGAGGTGTGCGCCCTCGGCGCGCTCGAAGAAGACGGGCGTCCCGCCGACGCTCTTGAAGGCGCGGACGGGCGAGTTGACGCCGCCGGGAATGACGCGCTGGGCTTCGACGAAGAGGCTCTTGCTTCGGGCGTGAGTCATAGGCGGAGACGAGGTCATACCAGTTCTTCGGAACGGTGGTGCAACCGGCGTCCACCTCCAGCCTTTTTTCTACGTGGCCGGGACACCATGCATGGTGTCCCTACGCTGGGGACAAGCACAGCCATTTTGCAGAGCCGGTATCAGACGGGAGTGAGCGCGTTCGCCTTCCGGTAGATCCCTCGCACGACGGTCTCCTCCTCGACCGGCTCCTCGGCGAGCGCGAACCCCGCTTCGGCGAGGAGCTTGGTGAGGGTCTCCGGCGTGAGAGCCAGGCCGGCGGCGCGGCGGAAGGCGGCGATGACCCAGCCTCCGTCTTTCAGCACGCGGCGCGTTTCAGCCAGCATCTCTTTCATCGCGGCGGCGGAGGCGGCGCGGTCGTAGACGCCGTGGGCGACGACCCAGTCGAAGTGCTCGTCGGGGTAGCCGAGCGCGGCGGGCCGGGCCGGGGTGACGCGGCGGAGGGCCTCGTCCTCGCCGAGGAGCCGGTCGAGGCGAGCGCGGGCGGCAGCGACGGCCTCGGCGTCTTCGTCGCACGCCCAGAGGTCGAAGCCGAGGCGGACGAGCGGATCGGTGTGGCGGCCCGCGCCGCAGCCGAGGTCGAGCACGCGGCTGGCGACCGGGACGGCGGCCATCGTCCGCAGGAGGTGGTCCGACGGTGGCGGCTCGGCCCCTGATAACACAGAGTCTGCATCCACGCGACCTCGAACCTCCGACTCCAAACCTCCAACCCGATTTCGCGTCATGCCGCGTCCCGGCCGCCCCGGCTGATGCGGACCTCGTCGGGCGCGGTCGGGGCATCCCAGCAGTGGGCCTCGGTGATGCAGAGGCACTGGTGGCAGCGGACCGTCCGGTGCTTCGCCTTGTAGCGCGGCAGCGACGGGATCGGGCACGGCAGCGCCGTCACGGCCCCGTCGCCCTCGACGGTGCGCGTCGGGCTCACCTGGGCGGCGACGGCCTCGGCGAGGGCCTCGATGAAGAGCGGGTGGGAGTTCAGCCCGCGCGTGACCTCGTAGTGCTCGATCCCGGCGTGCTCGGCCTCCTCGCGGACCTCGATGTCCAGCTCGTAGGCCGTCTCGATGTGGTCGCTGACGAAGGCCACCGGGATGACGAGCACCGCCGAGACCCCGGCCTCAGCCAGCTCGCGCAGCTTGTCCGGCGTGCTCGGCGTCAGCCACTCCGCCGGGCCGACCTTGCTCTGGAAGGCGACGTGGAACGGCCGGTCCTCCTTGGCAGCGCGGGCGTCCACGACGGCCTGCACCGTCGAGTGGACGAGGCAGCAGTAGGGGTCGCGCCGCGTCTTCATCTCTTTCACCGGCGTCCCGTGCGCGGAGAAGACGAGGTGGACGCGGCCACGCACGGCGTGGGGAAAGCGCTGGAGTCCCTCGCAGATACGCTCGCTGATGGCCTGCGCGTAGAGCGGGTGCGCGGCGTACTCGTAGACGAGCGAGGTCGGCCACGCCGGAATCTCGCCGGCCTCTTCGAGCGCCTTCCAGTAGACGAGCGACGCACCGGTGGTGGTCTTGGAGTACTGCGGGTAGAGCGGCAGGAGGACGACCTCGTCGACCCCGTCGGCCGCCATCTGCCGGGCGCAGTCCTCGCTCGACGGCTTCCAGTAACGCATGGCGACGTAGGTGCGGAACTGCGCGCCCGTGACCGGGCCGAGGCGCTCGTTGAGCCGCCGCTCGAGGGCCTCGGCCTGCTCGCGCGTGAGCTGGTTGATCGGCGAGTGGCCGCCGATGAGCTTGTAGTCCTCGCCGACGGAGGCGGCGCGCTTGCGGGCGATGAGCCGGCTGAGCCAGTGCCGGGGCCGCTTCGGGACCGGGATGTCGATGATCGCCGGGTCCATGAAGAGGTTGTAGAGGAACGGCTCGACGTCCGCCTCGCCCATCGGCCCGCCGAGGTTCAGCATCACGACGCCCACGCGGTCGCCCGGCGTGACGGCGACCGGCTCCTGGGGGTAGTAGCCGCCCGTGATCAGACGCTCGTCGTAGTGGTAACCCTTCAGAAAGTCGCGCGGCGTCATCGGTCCGTTCTCAAAGTATCCCCTCGCAGTGAGCGACGTGCAGTGAGCGACGTTGCGCCGCGAGTGTAAGTAAGCGAAAGCCCGCCGCCACCGTTCCTCCCCCGGCTCGAAGTTTCGGTGAGTTGTCCGGGGAGCTTTAGACCTCCTCGGCGTCTTCGCTTTCCTCCTCGACCCCGAGCCAGTCGTGGGGCCGGAAGAAGGTGAGCGCCTCGGCCTCAGGGGTGCCCGGCGCGGGGTGCCGGTCGTAGTCCCAGCGGACGAGCGGCGGGAGGCTCATCAGCACGCTCTCGGTGCGCCCGCCGGTCTCCAGCCCGAAGCGCGTCCCCCGGTCGAAGGCGAGGTTGAACTCGGCGTAGCGCCCGCGCCGAAG
>JBBSMV010000177.1:0-6499 GCA_038232975.1 Rhodothermales bacterium | reverse complement strand
GTCAGCCGCTCAGGCCGAACCCGTCAGCGCACGCGCCCTAGTAGAGCACCGTGAGCCGGCCCGTCTCTACCGTCTGGCCCACCTGGAGCCGGTAGACGTAGGTGCCGGCGGCGAGGCCGCGCGCGTCGAACGTCGCCGCGTGCTGGCCGGCCTCCACCTGCCCGTCGGCGAGCACCGCCACCGTGCGGCCGAGCACGTCGTAGACGGCGAGGCGAACCTCACTGGCCTCGGCGACCTCGTAGCGGATCGTCGTCTGCCCGCGGAACGGGTTCGGGCCGGCCGTCACCGTCGGCACCGCCGTCCGCGACGCAGCCTCGCTCTCGAAGAAGTCACCCTCGACCCAGGCCGTGAACTCGGTGTCGGAGGCATTGCCGGCCACGCGCGCCGACGAGACCGTCACCGGGAAGGTCACCGTGTCGCAGATGTCGTTCATGCTGAAGTCGCCGATGTTGAGGTCCACGGCGTACATCCCGCTCGGGGCGTTGCTCGGGACGCGGAAGCGGACGTTGCGCGTGACCGTGGCGTTGCCCGGCAGGTTGCCCGAGGCGAGGCGGACCCGGCCGCTGACCGGGCCGGTCGCGGCGAGCCACAGGTCGAGCGGGGCCGCGCTCGGGCTGTTGTTCGTGACGGTCACGTTGAAGGTGACCGTCTGGCCCGGAGCCGGGTTGTTGTTGTCGAGCGTGGCGTCGAGCGTCTGCTCGCACGTCGCGGCGTCGGCGGCGAAGAGCTCGATGTACTGGTCGGCGTCGGCGTAGCTGTCGCGGACGACGGTGTTGGCGCGCGTGATCTGGCTGATACCGCTGCCGTTGGTGACCAGGAGGTTGCCGTTGGGCAGCTCGTAGACGCCCCGGAGGCCGGTCTTGGCGTTGTAGACGCCGACCTGCGTGCCGCTCGCGTCGAACTCGTAGACCCCGCTCGGTGTGCTGAAGCCGGCTGCGAGGACGTTGTTGTTCGCCGCCAACGCGAGCTGCTCGGGGAGGTTGAGCGGGGACGCTGGGTCCTCGAAGACGCCGAGGAAGCCGCCGCTGTAGTCGTAGCGCAGGACGTTGTCGCCACCAGTGAAGTTGGAGACGAGCACGTCGCTCAGGCGGAGGAGGACGTCGAAGGGAGAGTCCAATCCGGTGCCGGGAGCGATGAAGTTGCCGACGAAATTCCCGCTCTGATCGAAGGCCGCCACGGCGTCCCGGTTGGTCCCGCTGCCGACGGTCACCCACAGCTGCGTGCCGTCCCGGCTGATGGCGATGCCGCGGATGTTGTCGAGGATGGCCGTGTTGACGCCGCCGGCCGGCGCGAAGAGGCGGACGAAGTTGCCCTGGCAGTCGTACTCGAAGACGGCGTCCCCGATCTGGTCAGCCACGAAGACGCCGTCGCCGTCGAAGTTCGCAATGGCGCTCTTCGGCGTGCTCAGGTGCGTCGGGTCCACGATGAAGGCCGGGTCCACGAGGTCGCCGGTCTGGGGGTCGAACGTGGCGACGCCGTCGAGGCTGGCGTCAGGGACGAGCAGGACGTCGTCGACGCAGACCTGGAGGCCGCCGCGGGCGGCGGCGCTGGGAGCGGTCCGTTCCACGGCAGGGCTGAGACCCAGCTCCTCGGCCTCTTCCGGGGCGAGGCGCTGCTGAGCCTGGGCGCTCGTCGCCAGGCCGGTTCCGGCCAGGAGGAGGGCGAGCGCAAAGCGGGGTAGAGAGAAAGCATACATGGTGAGGGGGATTTGGTGGAGGGGATAAGAAGCACTCGGAAGAGCGCGTCACAGAATAGGAACATAACTCCACAAATGCAAGCATTCGGACGGGTCAGGTGAAAAAAGAAGAGGGGCCAGGCGTCGAGGACGGACGAAACCCCCCGGAGCACCGCGTGGCCTTCGCCGGACCTGCCCGTGGGCCGGGCCAACGGGCCGAGGGTGTCGCGACGCTCGGCACGGCGCCGGGTATATTCCTGTCCTCCCTCTCGCCCCCGCCTCCGATGCTCCCGACCCGCCTCAGCCTGCTCGCTCTCCTCCTCCTCGCCGGGTGCGCCGGCACCGACCCCGCCGCGCCCGCGATGCCGGACGCCTCGATGCCGGACGCCACGGCACCGGGTGCTGGCTCCGCCCGCGCCCAGGCCCAGGACTTCCTCGACCGCTACGAGGCCGAGTACCAGCCGCTCTACTACGCCTCGTCCGAGGCCGAGTGGGCGGCCAACACCCGCATCGTCGAGGGCGATACGGCGACCAGCGCGCGGGCGCGCGCCGCGAACGAGGCCCTCGCCGACTTCACCGGCCGCGTCGCCACCATCGAGGCGGCCCGCGCCCTGCTCGCGCGCCGCGACGAGCTTACGCCACTCCAGGTCCGCCAGCTCGAAGCGGTCCTCTACACCGCCGCCGGGAACCCGCAGACGGTGCCCGACCTCGTCCGCCAGCGGATCGCCGCCGAGACGGCGCAGACCGAGCGGCTCTTCGGGTTCACCTTCACCCTCGACGGCCGGGAGGTCACCCCGAACGAGATAGACGACGCCCTCCGCACCTCCGACGACGTGGGCGAGCGGCGGGCGGTGTGGGAGGCCTCGAAGGAGGTCGGCCCGACGCTCACCGAGGGGCTGCAAAGCCTCCGTGCCCTCCGCAACGAGACCGTGCAGGCGCTCGGCTACGACGACTACTTCGCCTACCAGGTCTCGGACTACGGCATGACGACCGACGAGATGCTGGCGACGATGGAGCGGCTCAACGAGGAGCTGCGCCCGCTCTACCGCGAGCTCCACACCTGGGCGCGCTACGAGCTCGCCGAGCGCTACGGCGAGCCGGTCCCCGACCAGCTCCCGGCGCACTGGCTCCCCAACCGCTGGGGCCAGGACTGGAGCGCGCTCGTGGACGTCGAGGGCCTCGACCTCGACGCTGCCCTCGCCGAGCGCACGCCCGAGTGGCTCGTCGAGCAGGCCGAGCGCTTCTACGTCTCGCTCGGCTTCGAGGAGCTGCCGGAGAGCTTCTACGAGCGCTCGTCGCTCTACCCGCTCCCGCCGGAGGCCGGCTACAAGAAGAACACCCACGCCAGCGCGTGGCACCTGGACCTCGACCGCGACGTGCGCAGCCTGATGAGCGTCGAGCCCAACCGCGAGTGGTACGAGACGACCCATCACGAGCTGGGTCACATCTACTACTACATGGCCTACTCGAACCCCGACGTGCCGCTCGTGCTGCGCGGCGGGGCCAACCGCGCCTTCCACGAGGCCGTCGGCAGCCTGATGGGGCTGGCGGCGATGCAGCCGCGCTTCGCCGCCACCGTCGGCCTCGTCGAGACGGGCGAGGACCTCGGGCCGGACCCGGTGCAGGCCCTCCTCCAGGAGGCGCTCAACTACGTCGTCTTCATCCCGTGGAGCGCCGGCGTGATGACCGAGTGGGAGCACGACCTCTACGCCGAGAACCTGCCCGTCGCCGAGTGGAACGCCCGCTGGTGGGAGCTGAAGCGGGACTACCAGGGCATCGTCCCGCCCGATCCCGCCCGCGCCGCCGTCGGCTCGCCCTTCAACGACGCCGCTACCAAGACCCACATCAACAACGACGCCGCGCAGTACTACGACTACGCGCTCTCCTACGTCATCCTCTTCCAGCTCCACGACCACATCGCCCGCGAGATTCTGAACGAGGACCCGCGCGACACCAACTACTACGGGCGCGAGGAGGTCGGCGAGTTCCTCCGCGAGATTCTCACGCCGGGGGCGACCGTGGACTGGCGGACGCTGCTCGAGGAGACCGTCGGCAGCGACATCTCGGCCGAGCCGATGCTGGCCTACTTCGAGCCGCTCCTCGGGTGGCTGCGCCAGCAGAACGAGGGCCGGACCTACACCCTGCCGGAGCTGTAGGGCCAGCGCTGTAGGGGCCGCCTTTGCCCTTGCACGGGAGACCGCTGCCGCCGATTTTGGCGCTCCGCCCTCGCCCCAACCTGACTGAACCGACATGAAGCGGATGCTTGCGGCGCTCGCCTGCGCCGGACTCCTCGCGGCGTGCGACGCCGGCCCGGACCTGCACGACTACCCCGGCCTCTTCGACCTCCCGGAGGCGACGATTGCCGAGCTCTACACGACGGCTCCCGTCCCCGGCCGGTACAACGTGCGCGCAACCGTCGTTCGGGTCTATGCCTGTCCGCCCTGCCCGCCCAACGCGCTCTGCGCGCCGTGCTCGCCCGACGGCGTGCTGCTCTCGGCCTCGGGCGCGCCGCCTCCGCCGGGCGGCACCGAGCCGGGCGACCCGAGCTTCCTGTTCGTGCTGGCCGAGGACCCGGAGCAGCTCGATGAGGGGCGACGCTACGCGCTCTCGGTCGAGGTGACGGCCGGGGTGACGCAGCCGGCTCTCCGCAACGCGGAGCTGCTGGGGTACGAGCGGGCCGGTGGAGACTGACGCCAGAGGTGTACCCTTCGGGTTCTCGGCCAGCGGAACGCCCGGAGGGTACGCCCGTTTGCCCCACTACACGTCCTCACCCACCCACCTCAGACACCACTCCCATGGGACTCCTCGATTTTCTCAAAGACGCCGGTGACGACCTCTTCGGCGGCAAGAAGGGCAGCGAAGCCGATGCCATCCGCGACAAGCTCAAGAAGGAGCTCGGCGGCAGCATCGACAACCTCGGCGTGATGTTCAACGACGGCCGCGTCGAGCTCCACGGCACCGCCCGGTCGCGGGCGGTCCGCGAAAAGGCCGCCCTGATTGCCGGCAACGTCAAGGGCGTCACCTACGTGGACGACGACAACCTGAAGGTCGCCGGCGAGCAGCCCGCTGGCCAAGCCGCCGGACGGTCCGCCGCGCCCGCCGCCGCGCCGAAGACGCAGTACTACACCATCGAGAAGGGCGACACCCTCTCGAAGATCGCCGACCGCTACTACGGCGACCCGCAGAAGTACCGCGAGCTGTTCGACGCCAACAAGGAAGTGATTCAGGACCCGGACAAAATCTACCCCGGCCAGAAAATCCGCATCCCGCAGGACGCCTGACCGGCCGGGCTCGGCTCGTTTTCGCGCGGCGCTCTGGTTCACCGGAGCGCCGCGTTCTGTTTCTCCCCTGCTCATGCCCCTCCCGTTCCCGGAGCCGTCGCCCGACCCCGCGCTGCAAGCCAAAGCCCTCGCCGTCCATGAGCGGCTGTGCGCGGCCTACGGCTGCCCCGTCGCGTTCTTCTCCGACAAGGACCCGCTCAGCGAGCTCGTCTCGGCGCTCCTCTCGCACCGCACCAAGAACCGCGACTCCGGCCGCGCCTACGACCGGCTCCGCGCCCGCTTTCTGACGTGG
This sequence comes from Rhodothermales bacterium, assembly GCA_038232975.1. Lineage (GTDB taxonomy): Bacteria > Bacteroidota > Rhodothermia > Rhodothermales > JANQRZ01 > JANQRZ01. The sequence goes on along the minus strand of JBBSMV010000177.1, from coordinate 1,251 downwards.
GAGGCCGCGCGCGACGCGCCGACGGCTGAGGTGGCGGCGGCGGTTGCGCCCTGCACGTGGCCCGAGCAGAAGGCCCCGCGCCTCCAGGCCGTCCTCCGCGCCATCACCGCCGAGTGCGGCACGCTCTCGCTCGACCACCTCGCCGGCCTCTCGGTGCCCGAGGCGCGGGCGTGGCTCGAACGGCTGAGCGGCGTCGGCCCGAAGACGAGCGCGGCGACGCTGCTCTTCAGCGGCCTCCGCCGCCCGGCGCTCCCCGTCGACAGCCACCACCACCGCGTCGCCCAGCGCCTCGGCCTGATCCCGGACGCGATGCCAGTCGGCCCGTCGCACGACGCGCTCGCGGCCCTCGTGCCGGAGGCGTGGGACGCCCAGGCTGTTTACGACCACCACGAGGTGTTCATGCTCCACGGCCAGCGGTGCTGCTTCTGGAAGAACCCGGGCTGCCGTCGCTGCCCCGTCCTGGACCTCTGCCCGGCGGGGCAGGCGCGGCTGACCGCTAGCGAGGAGCGCGGCGGCGGATGACGGCGGCGGAGCCGACGAGGATGAGCCCGAGCACCACCGACGTCACGGCGAAGCGCCCGGCCTGCACGGCCTGCTGGAGCGCGTGGCCGAGAAACAGAACGCCGCCGACGGCGGCGATGAGGGCGACGAGGCGGTTAGCGTTCATGGGCACCTCGTCAGGAGGCAGGAAGCTGCTTCCGGCCCTCCCACTCGCGGAAACGCTCCAGCTCGGCGTGGAGCGTCCGCAGCACGTAGCCGAGCACCGCCGCGTCGTCGAGGTATCCGACGACCGGGAGGAAGTCCGGGATCAGGTCGAGCGGGTTGAGGAAGTAGAGCACGGCCGCGACGATGAGCACGATGGCCTTGAGCGGAATGCGGCGGTACTCGCCGCCGAGCCACGCCCGCACGAGGCGCAACAGCACCGGCAGGTCGGTACGGATCTGCCCGATCTCGTCGCTGTGCTCGGCGAGCTTGGCGTAGGCGTCGCGGACGACCTGGCGGACGCGCTGCGGGCTGCGCGTGATCCGCTCGGCCTGGGCGCGGAAGCGCTCGAAGCCGAGCGGCGGGTCGGACGGCGGGGGCGAAAGGTCGGGCATCGACGGAAGAGACGGGCGGACGTGGCGCGGCATCCCTACCTTCAGGACGCGCGCCGCCAAGATACGGGCAGCGTGATGCGTGAGCGTGCGTTGCCTCCCCCCATCCTCCGCCTCGCCCATGCGTCGCCTCCTCCTGCTCGCCTTCGTCCTCGCC
>JBBSMV010000176.1:0-6535 GCA_038232975.1 Rhodothermales bacterium | reverse complement strand
GTTGACCACGTTGCCGTTCTCGTCGACGACGAACTGCACGAAGACCGTCCCCTCGATGCCGGCCCGGCGCGCCATCTCCGGGTACTGGATGCGCGACTGCAGGCCTTCGAGGCCGCCGATCAACTCCGGCGGGTTCTCGACCACGACGAAGATGACGTCCTCTTCCGGCTCCACGGGCGGCTCGGCAGGCGGGGCGGGCGGCAAGGGGATGGTGGCCGGCCCGGTGCGGACGTCCGGGATATCAATGTCTACCACAGTCTCCAGCTCGATCTTCTCGTCGGGGACCTCGACGGGGGCCGGCGGCTTCGGCGGCGGTGGCTCGTCGCGCTGCTCCGTCACTTCGATCTCGACGGGCCGGATCGCCTCGTCCTCCGTGACGAGGACGGCTACGTCGCCGCCGAAATGAAAGGGGACGGAAAAGGCCGTGACGCTGAGCGCGAGCGCGAGCATCAGGCCGGCCTGGAGAAAGAGCGGGTAGCGGCGGCGGAGAGCGGTCTGTTCGGACATGGGAGCTTGAAGGATTGGTGGCCGGGGTTCGTCTATCCAGACACTGCCCGGCTGCAATCGTTGCTCTCATGCCGCCGGAACGCGCCGATGCCGGCCCAGCCAGCGCATCAGCCCGTAGCCCACGAGCAGCCCGGCGAGGTCGGCCACCACGTCGAACGGGTCGGCGCTGCGGCCGAGGAACGGGGTGAGGCCCTGGTACACCTCGATCCCCACGCTGAAGGCGACCCCGGCGGCGAGGACGCGGCCCCACCGCCCCGGCCACGTCCGCAGCCACAGCAGCGCCCCGATGAAGAACATCCCGAAGTGCCCGACTTTGTCGAAGCCGAGGAGGTTTGATTCTTCCAGCGCCGGGCCGGGGACCGAGCAGAGGGCGAGGATCAGGAGCGCCCAGCCGAGGGAGAGGGTTTTCAAAGTTTGGGTCGGGAGTCAGGATGTAGGGGCGACCCCATGTGGTCGCCCGAGGGCTGGCACCTCGTTCATTCAGTATCGACGAACAGGTGCGGCAGCTCGGCGAGGAGGTCGGTGGCGAGAAGCGTGCGCGCCTGCCGCGTGGCAGCCCAGCGATCGGCGGCGCGCCCGCCGAGGTGGAGGGCGCAGACGGCGGCCTCGGGCGGGGCGAGGCCCTGCGCCAGCAGCCCGGCCGTCATCCCCGCGAGCACGTCGCCCGTGCCCGCCGTGGCGAGCGCCGGCCCGCCCGCGCCGCCGACGAACACCTGCCCCGCCGGGGTCCCGACGACGCTCGGCATCCCTTTGACGACGAGCACACTGTTCCACCGCTCGGCCCACGCCGTGGCGAGCGCGATCCGGTCGGTCGTGTCGAGATCATCGGTGCCGACGAGTCGGGCTAGCTCGCCCGTGTGCGGGGTCAGCACCCACCGGCCGCCGGCATGGGTCGTGATCAGGTCGGTGTGCCCGGCGAGAGCGTTCAGCCCGTCAGCGTCCACGACGACGGGGCCGGCGAGGCGCAGGAGCAGGTCGCGGACGAGCCGCTGCGTGTCGGGGTGCTTCCCCAGCCCGCAGCCGACGAGCACGGCGTCGGCGTCTTCCGCTCGATCCAGGATCGCTTCGAGGGCACCGGGGGCGAGGCCGCCGTCGTCAGTTTCGGGGAGGGCGACGCTCATCACCTCGGTCAGGTGCGCCGCGACGAGCGGGCGGGCGCTCGCGGCCGTGCAGCAGACGACAGCCCCGGCCCCCACGCGCGCCGCCGCGAGCGAGGCCATCACGGCGGCACCGGGGAACGACCGCGACCCGGCCACGACGAGGACCCGGCCGGCGGTGTACTTGTGCGCGTGGCGCGGGCGCTCGGGGAGGAGGGCGCGCACGGCGGCATCGGTCGAGCGGAGCGCGCTGCCGGGGGCCGCGAGCGCCTCGTCGAGGAGGTGCGGCGGGATGCCGATGTCCACGACGACGACGCGCCCGGCGTGCTCCGGCCCGTCGCCCAACAGCAGCCCGGTCTTGTGCGCCGCCATCGTCACCGTCAGCTCGGCGCGGACGGCGTCTGCCTGCGCGACGCCGGTGTCGCTGTCGAGGCCGGTCGGCACGTCGAGGGCGACGACGGGGGCATCCTGCCCGTTCACCCACCGGGCGAGGGCGTCCACGGGCGCTCGCAGCGGACCGGCGACCCCGATCCCGAGCAGCGCGTCCACCACGAGGTCCGCCGGGTGCGCCGCCGCGACCTGCCGGACGTCCTCGAACGCGTCGAGCGAGAGCCGGTCGTCGTGCTCAGCGAGGGTGCGGAAGAGGCCGAGGTTGCGGGCCGTGTCCTCGGTGGCGTCGTCCTCGCTCGCCGTCGTCACAACGCGGACGTGGGCACCGCGCGCGGCGAGCACGCGGGCGACCACCAGCCCGTCGCCGCCGTTGTTGCCCTTGCCGGCAAGCACGAGCACGCGTCGCCCGGCCATCGCCCCGAACGCCTCTTCGATGGCATCGGCCGCGCCGCGCCCGGCCGTCTCCATCAGCGCGAAGCCCGGCAGCCCGAAGGCGTCCATCGTCCGCCGGTCCGCCTCGCGCATGGCTTCGGTGGAGAGGACCGGCTGGAACAGCCGCTGCGTGGGCGATTGAGTAAGGTGAGTAGAATGGGGCATGGCGCAAAGGAGGGGTAAATCAGTCAAGCAGCGAATCACTCAATCGTCAAGGTATCCACGATGGTTTCCCAGCGGGGGCGGACGCGCTGCGGGGCGTCGAGGAAGCGCAGCGGCTCCGGCGGAGCGTAGGGGAAGAGCCGGCCGCCGTCCCACCGCCCGTTCCCGTTGCGGTCCACGAACACGCGGAGGCGGACCTCGCCCTCGGGCAACCCGCGAAGCGTGAACGCGCCCGCCGCGCCGGCCCGCGCCGTGTAGCGCGCCGCGCCCGCAAAGGCTTCTACGACGACCATGCCCGAGTCCGCCACGACGACGCCTGCCAGCTCGCCCCGCGCCTCGGCGGAAAGTGGGGTGAAGGTGCGCGCGTAGGTCGAGTCCGGCCGGGGCACGGCGACGCGGAATGGCCCGTCGGTCTCGACCGCGATCCGGTAGCGGATGCCATCTCGGGTGTCGAGCGCGAAGGGAAGCGCCACGCCGAGGGTGTCGGTCACGGCGATCCGGCCGAGCGCGGCCGAGTCGGGCGGGGCGTTGAAGCGGACGGCGGCCGTGTCGAGCGCGCCGAGCGCGCCCTCGGGCAGGAAGCCGAGGAAGCGGAGCGTCAGCGTGTCGGCCTCCGCGCTCGGGGTGAAGACGAGCGGCTCGGGCCGGGCCGCGTTGCCGGCCGAGTCGGCGACGGCCTCGGGTCGGGCGAGGCTGATCCGGTGGGGCACCGGGGCGAGCGGGTCGGTGAAGAGGACGAGCTGCTGCGGGTCGTCGTCGGCGTAGACGGTGCCGACGGCGACGGCCCGGCCGGTCGTGGAGTCCTCCAGCGCCCACGCCGCCGGGTCGCGGGAGCGGAGCACGACCGGCTCGTCGAAGCGCACGGCGAAGCGGCGGGCGCTCCGGGTGCGGACGCGCAGCGGGGCCGGCGGGATCGTGTCGAGCCGGGTACGAAAAAGCTGAAGGGGCGAGACCCGGCGCGGCGAGTCCGCGCGCACACTGTCCGGCACGGCGCGCGCGACCGGCTCGGCCGGCACCGCGAAAGCCTCGCCCACATCGGCGCGGCGGTTCCGGTTCGCGTCGGCCACGGCGACGACGAAGAACGGGGCCTCGCGCAGATATCCCAGCGTGAACTGGCCGCTCGCGTCGGTCTGCGTCCGGTAGTCCGGTGCGACCTCACGCGGGTCGGGCAGCACAGCCGGCAGCGAGTCGGAGAGCGCCAGCGAGTCAGCCAGGGCGTAGGCGAACACATCGGCCCCGGCGACGGGCGCGCCGCTCTGCGGGTCGAGCACGCGCCCGGCGATCTGCCCCCGGTCCAGTTCCGCGCCCGTGGCGAAGGCGAGCGTGATCGGCTGCGCGAGCGCGACCCCGCGCAGGTCGCGCAGGTTGGTGTCGAGCGTCACGACGTAGGTCGTGCCCGCCCGCAGCGAGTCGGGGAAGACGACCTCGAGGCGGCGGCCCCGCACCACGATCTCCGACGGCGTCTCCCACTCGGGGACGAGGCTCAGCGCCCGCGCGGCGGAGCCTTCGTCCACGGCCTCGGAGAAGGTGAGCGTCAGCCGGTCGGCGCGGACGGCCACGGCGTCGGCAGCCGGGGCGGAGGCTTCGAGCCGCGGCGGGGTCTGGTCGGTCGGCCCGCCACTCGGGGCAATCGGCGTGGCGCAGGCTGTCAGAAGGCAGGGGGCAGCGAGAAGAAGGCAGAAGGTCCGAGTCAGTTCAGGAGAACTGCTCGCTGCCTTCTGCCCGCTGCTCGCTGACCTCACGCGTAGATGCCGCGCAGCTTGAGCGCGCCTGCGACCTTCTCGATGGCAATGATGTAGGCCGCGATCCGCAGCGGCGTCGTGTACTTCTCGCCCGCGTCGTAGACCGTGTCGAAGGCCTCGCGCATCATCCGGTCGAGGCGGCGGTTGACGCGCTCCATGCTCCAGAAGTAGCCGTGGCGGTTCTGGACCCACTCGAAGTAGCTCACCGTCACGCCGCCGGCGTTGGCGAGGATGTCCGGGATGACCAGGACGCCGTTCTCCTCGAGGACCTTGTCGGCGTCGGTCGTCGTCGGGCCGTTCGCGCCCTCGGCGACGATCCGGGCCTTGACGTTGGCGGCGTTGTGCTCGGTGATCTGGTTCTCCTTGGCGCACGGCGCGAGGACGTCCACGTCGAGCTCGAGCAGCTCCTCGTTCGTGATCTCGTCGGCCCCCTCGAAGCCGGCGAGCGAGCGGCCGTGCCCGGCGGCGTAGGCCATCGCCGCGCCGACGTCGATGCCGTCGGCGTTGTAGTAGCCGCCGGAGACGTCACTGACGGCGACGATCCGGCAGCCCTGCTCGTGGAGGAGCTGCGCCGCGATCGAGCCGACGTTGCCGAAGCCCTGGACGGCGACGGTGCTGCCAGCGGCCGGCATCCCGAGGCGCTCCATCGCCGCGAGCGTCGTCGTCATCACGCCCCGCCCCGTGGCCTCCTTGCGCCCGAGCGAGCCGCCGAGCATCAGCGGCTTGCCGGTGACCACGGCGGTCTCGGTGCGCCGGACGTGCATCGAGTAGGTGTCGAGCACCCAGGCCATGATCTGCTCGTTGGTGTTCATGTCCGGGGCCGGGATGTCCTTGTCGGGACCGAAGACGTCCATGAGGTTGGCCGTGTAGCGGCGCGTGAGGCGCTCGAGCTCGCCGGGGCTCATCTCGGCCGGGTTGCAGCGGATGCCGCCCTTGGCCCCGCCGAACGGGACGCCGACGACGGCGCACTTCCACGTCATCCACGCCGCGAGCGCCTTGACCTCGTCGAGGTTCACGTCGGGGGCGAAGCGGATGCCGCCCTTCGACGGGCCGAGCACCTCGTTGTGGATCACCCGGTAGCCCTCGAAGACCTCGAGGCTGCCGTCGTCCATCGCCACGGGCACGCTCGTGATGTGGACGCGCGACGGGTTGGAGAGGTACTTGAACAGCCCGGCGTCGAGCTCGATGATCTCGGCGGCCTCGGCGAACCGCTCCATCATCTCCTGGAACGGGTTGTCGTGCTCGGCGGTGAGGGGGCCGGGCTCCTGGTAGACGGCCCGGTGGTAGACGTCGCGTTTGAAGGGCATGGGGGAGGAGGTCGAGAAGCGGGCCGTGAACGTGCCGTTGCCGTGCATGGGAGACTCGGAGGCGGCAGCGCAAAGATAGCGCGGGCGCTGCGGGTGGGAGGGAGGAGCGCGTGAAGCGGCGTGGAATCTTCGGAAGCGCTTCCGACGCCGCGACCACCGGCGGAGCAGCAGGGGGAACCCTGCCTCCTCGGCGGGGCGTCTCAGCGTGAGCCGGGCCGGGTCGTGCGGCCTCGGTGAGGAGGCGTCGCGTCAACAGAAACCATGCCCGAGCGCCTCGTGCCAGCTTGGGACCGAAGCGGCCGCAGGCAAGGGCCGTAGAGCGTAAGCGCATAAAACGCAAGACGCCCCGCTGAGCCGTGTCCGCGCCCGCACCCTCGCGTTTACCCTCGCGTTTTAGGAGGTGCGCGTTGCGTAGCCCGGTCCCGACCTCACCGCCCTACATCTGCCGTACCTCCGTATCTCCCCACTCGTGTCCGATCTCTCCCGCCGCCGCCTGAAGGACCTCGCCACGCTCGGCCGCAAGAAACACCGCGACCGGCTCGGGCAGTGCCTCGTCGAGGGCGTCCGCTCGGTCGAGGCCGCCGTGGCCGCCGGCGCGCCGCTCGTCGAGATCGTCGTGACGGCCGAAGCTCGGGCCGAGGCGCGCGTGGCGGCGCTGCTCGACCGCGCGGCGGTGCCGGTCCACGTCGCAGCGGCGCGCGACCTCGAGCGGCTCGCCGACACCGCCTCGACGCAGGGGATCGTGGCCGTCGCCCGCATCGTGCCGGCCGGCCCGCCGACGGGGGGAGCCGTCGTCGCGCTCGACGGGGTGCAGGACCCCGGCAACGTCGGCGCGGTCCTCCGCACGGCGGCGTGGTTCGGGGCCGACGCCGTGCTGGCCGGCCCCGGCACCGCCGAC
>JBBSMV010000175.1:0-6637 GCA_038232975.1 Rhodothermales bacterium | reverse complement strand
TGCGTCGAGGGCGTCTACCGCCTGATGATGAGCGACTACGCCGAGCCGCTCAACCTCGGCCGCGACCGGATGGTGACCATCAACCACCTCGCCCGCATCGCCGCCGCCGCCGCCGGGACCGAGATCGAGCAGGTCCACATCGAAGGCCCGATGGGCGTGCGCGGCCGGAACTCGGACAACACGAAGCTCCGCGAGGTCCTCGGCTGGGAGCCGAAGATCGCCCTCGAGGACGGCCTCGCCCGGACCTATGCATGGATCGAGGAGCAGGTCCGCCAGAAGCTCGCCCGCCAGGAGCGCGAGGCGGAGATGGTGCCGTAAAGCGTGACGCGTAACCGCGAAGCCCAAAGGAAGCGTAAGGGTGCCGCTAGCTCAAGCCTCGCTACCGGCACCCTTACGCTTTACGCCTCAGTACCGCACGCTCTGGAACGGAAGACCCCACCGGAGCGAGGCGAACGGGGCGACGTAGCGGTCCAGCCCGCGCTCGGCGTCGTCCACGGACTCGGCACGGAGGGCGGCCTCTAGAAAGAGCGATGGCAGCAGCTCGTACCCGACGCGCGCCTCGGCCAGCACGAGGGCCTGCCGGACCCCGTGGAGCGTCGGCGTGTCGTCATCGAGGCTGAAGTCGCGGACGTTGTACGAGCGCTCGGGGTCCTCGCCGAAGCTGCTGCGGTTCGGACTCCGGCCGCGCTGCGTGAAGGCGAGGTCGAGCGCGGCCCAGACGTGGGGGACCGGGCGGTAGCTGGCCGAGACGGCGAGGTCGGACGTGTTCGGGCCGGCCGGGTGGCCGAGCAGGTCGCCGTAGTGGAGGTACGCCGTCGCCTCGGTGCGGTGGCTGTAGAGGAACGGCCGCTGCCGGGTATACTCGACGCGGAGGTCGAAGTCGCGGAGCCGGGTGGCCCCGAGGCCGGGGTCTGCGAGGAACAGGCCGAGCTGGTAGCCCCAGCGGTTGCCCCACCAGTCGTTGAAGAGCTCCTCGACGCGCAGCTCGTCGAGGAGCACCTGGCCGTAGACCTGCACGCCGGGCGTCGCCACCCACGAAAGCCCTGCGCCGAGGAGCACGTTGTCCGGGCTGCCGAGGTCGTGCTCGACGGCGCGGTAGAAGATGACCGGGTTGAGGTAGGCGAAATCGAAGCCGGTGCGCCGGTTCGCGCCCGTCGTGTCCGAGGCGAAGACGACGGACTCGAAGACCTCAGCCTGGACGCGCCCCGGCAGGTCGAGCACGAGGCGGTGGAAGACGCCGTACTTCCTCGGGAGGATCGAGTCGACCGGCTCGCCGGCAGGGCGAAACGAGCTGAACCGGGCGAAGAGGTTCGTGTACTGGAGGTGCCAGAACGAGGTGCGGAGCTGGAGCTGGTCGTAGACCGTCGCGTAGTCGGTGAGGAAGAGGTTGGTCTGCCCGAACCCCCAGCGGTTGCGGTCGCGCCCGAGCCGCGCCTCGAAGTACTGGCTCCGAAGCCCGAGGATGCCCGTGGCGACGAAGTAGTCATACGTGCCGTCGGGGAACTTGATGTTGCCGAGGCGGGGGGCCGTCGTCCGGTCGAAGGCGGGGCGGGCGACGCGCCGCTGGTTCTCGAGCAGCCGCGACTCGAAGAAGACGTGCTCGCCGACGTGCCCGGCCGCTCGGACCCCCCGCGTGTTCTGCCACACCGGGACCGAGCCCTCGCCGCCGATGAGGGCGCTGCCGTCGTTGCGGGCGCGGCCGTAGGAGAGCGTGGCGAGCGGGGCCAGCTCGAGCGCGTACTCCTCGGCCCGCACCGAGTAGACACTGCTGCCGTCGGTGTAGAGGAAAGGGAGCGTGCGCTGCACGAACCCCACGCCGGGACCGTCCACCCGGCCGGCAAAGCGCCGCAGCAGCGCACGGTCGGCGCGGCCTAGCTCGCCGCTGGAGGCCAGGGCCGAGTCGGCATAGGCGCGGGCGGCATAGGCCGAAAGGGGCTGGGCGCTGAGGAACGCGCCGGGGAGCCGGCCCAGGGCCTGCTGACGCAGCAGCGCCCGGCTGAAGGCGTCGTCGGTTTGCAGCAGGCCCTCCTGCTGGGCCTGGGCGGCGGGGGCAGAGAGCAGAAGGAAGAAGAGGGGCAGGAGCCGCATCGAGACAGACACGCTGGGGCAGAGAGTGGGCGGAAGATAGCGCGAGCGCGTGGGTCGGCCTGGACGGGCTCGGCTCGATCCGGCAGCCTGGTGCTCGACGCCTCGTTGCCCTCGCCGAGACCAGGGCTCCCCGGACCTCAGCGGTGACGGGGGCTTCGTGCCGCTGTCGTTGGCGGTTCTCTCAACCCCGGCGAGGATCAGACCCCGGCCGGCATCTCCTCGAAGTCTGCTAGCGCACGCGCACGAGTGGCCGGGTCGCGCTGAGGCCGTCGCCGCTCGCCCGGACGAGGTAGACGCCCGGCGCGAGGTCGTCGCCCCGGAGCGTGAAGGCGTGGCGGCGGCCTCCGGCGAGCGGGCCGTCGTGCAGGCGCGCCACGCGGCGGCCGAGCACGTCGAAGACCTCGACCGACACCGCGGCCGCCCGGTCGAGCACGAGGGCGACCGTCGCCTCGGAGCGGAACGGGTTGGGGTAGGGCGCGTCGAGCGCGAGCGCGAGCGGCGTGCTCCCCGGCTCGGCGGCCGTTGCAAAGGGCGTCACCCAAACCTCGAAGACGCGGCGGCTCGGGGCCGAGGTGCCGCCGAGGCGGCCGGGGTGCGGCATCTCGGCCTCGAGCCCGCCGACGATGTGCCCGACCAGCGTGCGGCCGCCGAGGTCGCCGAGCAGGAGCACCTCGTTCTCGGTGCTCGGCGCGTCCTCGCTCGGGATGAAGACGGCGTTGGTGCCGAGCAGGCCGGGGAGGCGGAACGGCTGAATCGTCTCGGTGTAGCTGCCGTCGGCGGCGCGCGTCACCGTCGTCACGTCGTCAATGAAGGGGACGAGGTAGTCCTGCTCGGCCTCGCCCGTCTCCTCGCTCACGGCGAACAGCCCGATGCCGCCGAAGAGGGTCGTGTGCGTTGCGCCGGTCTCGGCGTCGTAGAGCGGGAGCGCCGGGGCCGTGTAGTGGCTGATCTTCTGCTCGAACGCCTCGTCCGGGAGGAGCGCCGGCTCGGCACCGGGCGCGAACGCGACGGGGTAGAGGAAGGGCAGCGGGATGTCGGGGCGGAAGACGCCGCCGTAGAGCGCGAAGCCCGGCTCCCCGCCGATCACGAGCGGGGCGACGGTCAGGTCGCGCCGGTGGAGGTGCTCGGCGCTCTCGGCCTCGACGGCGTAGTCGGCCAGGGCGAGGCTCGTGCCGTCGTCCTCGATGCCGAACGAGGCGATGGCCTCGGTGTAGGTCTGCTCGAAGTCGCTGCCGGCCCCGCCCTCGACGTACTCGCCGTCGAAGCGCTGCCCGACGACGAGGTAGAACCGCTCGCCGACGCGGAGCAGCTCGCCGCCGGTGACGGCGAGGCGCTCGTCGCGGAGCTGCCGGACGTGGGGGGCGAGCGCGCCGCCCCCGACGACGGCCGCGATGACGCCCGGCAGGTCGAGCGCGGTCAGCGTCGGGAAGGTCACCTTGCTGCCGGTCGCCGTGTCGTTGCCGTAGCCGCCGACGACGTAGAGCGTCTCGCCGCGCCGCTCGGCCTGCGGGTTCGTCGCCCGGAGCGGGTCAGCGAGGGCGGCTCCCAGCTCGTCGAGCGGGCGCGACCACGCCTCGCCGGTCGCCGGGTCCACGACCCAGAGGACGTCGTTCGCCAGCTCGTCCGGGAACGGGTCCGGGTCGAAGCCCTGAAGCCCGCCGTGCAGCCCGTCCGTCCGCCCGGCCACGAAGAGCCACCGCCCGTCGCGCTGCGCCCACGCGAACGAGTGCAGCGCCGGCATCCCGGCGAGGTCGGTCTCGACGAGCTCCAGCGAGAACGGCAGGTCGGCGGGGTCCTGCGCCGCGGCGGGGACGGCGAGCAGGGCGGCGAGGAGGACGAGCAGGAGGGGAGCGCGCATCGGTAGAGAGCAGGTTGAGCGGACGGTGGCGGGGGAATGCTACGGCATGACGCCGCCGGGGTCAACCCAAAATGTGAGTAGGAAAGGAGGGCGCTCGGGAACGGGGACGAGGAATGATGGGGCGTGGGAGGACAGGGGGGATGAAGGTCGGGCGCAAGGAGCGAGGCTAGCGATCCTCCCACGCCCTCCCTTCCCCCCACACCCTTTCCCCACGCCCTTTACCCACGCGCGGCCTCGGAGAGCGACGCGAGGAGCGCGCGGTCGGCCTCGGTGAGCGGCACGTCGCGGCGCTCCATGACGGCCTCGGCCACGCGGAGCGCCTTCTCGAGCCGGTAGTCCACGAACCCGTCGGATCCGCCCCACGAGAAGTCCGGGACGTGGCGCGGCGGGAAGCCCGCGCCGAAGAGGTTGCAGAAGACCCCGACGACCGTGCCGGTGTTGAACATGGTGTTGATCGAGCACTTCGAGTGGTCGCCCATGATGAGGCCGAGGCGGCCGCGGTCGGTCCCGACGAAGGCCCCGGCGACGGGGTCCCACATGCTCACCTCGCCGTAGTCGTTCTTGAGGTTCGAGGTGTTCGTGTCGGCCCCGAGGTTGCACCAGCGGCCGAGGTACGAGTTGCCGAGGTAGCCGTCGTGGACCTTGTTCGAGTACGCCTGGACGATGCTCGCCTTGACCTCGCCGCCGAGCTCCGAGTAGGGGCCGGCGGCGAGGCCGTCGAGGCGGACGCCGGCGCGCAGCTTGGCGTGCGGCCCGAGGTAGAACGGCCCGAAGCCGATGGCCCCCTCGCCGACGACGGCGTGCTCGCCGAGGTAGATCGGCCCGCCCTCGGCGTTGAGGATCGCGCCGGGGCGGACGACGGAGCTGGGCGCGAAGTACATGTTCTCCGGGGCAATCAGGATCGCGCCGTCGTGGACCGTCGCGCCGTCGCGCCCGCGGTGGCCGAGCGCGCCGAAGTCGGCGGTGATCCGCTCGCGGAGGTCGTCGAGGAGGTGCCAGAGGCGGCTGATGAGCGTGGCCCCGTCGACGCGCTCCTCGGGCAGGCCCTCGAACTGGAACGGGCCGAGCACCTCGGCCGCGAGCAGGTCGGCCGGCGGGTGCGGGTGCCAGGCGGCCAGGACCGTGTCGCCCTGGTGGAAGACGCGGGCCGGCTCGCCGGGGGTGGCGGCGGCGCGTATCCGCTCCAGGAGGCCACCCGGCTTGGCGAGCCAGCGCTGGTTGACGAAGAGCACCCCGTCGGTATCGTCCGGCAGCGCGTTCACGAGGGCCTTCGGGTGCTCCTGCGCCGTTACGCCTGCCACGAGTGGGCGGGTGTGGAACACGAGGCCGTCGTGCGGGAACGCCCGGCACTGGCGCTCGGCCAGGGTCTGGATGCCTACGCGGAGATTGCCGGCAGCGTGCGTGGAAGCGAGCGGGGCGAGGTGGCGGACGGTCGCGTCTTCGAACAGGCAGAGGTGAGGCATGGAACGGCGGGCGGGGAGAGAGGCGCGCAAAGCTACGGCACGTGACGCATCCCCGGCACTCCCGTCTCCGGCGCGGGCATCGCGCGCGGCAGTGAAAAATGGGCCCCCTGCAAATAGGCAGTAAATAGGCATGCTGCACCGCGAACGACCGCGCGCCACCGGCGTATACCCCGTCCTTGTCCGCCCTTCCACGGTTCGCCCTTTCGCGGCCGACCGCCTCCACACTCAGCCTACGCAGCCATGAAATTCTTCATCGACACCGCCGACCTCGACGAAATCCGCGAAGCCGCCGACATGGGCGTCCTCGACGGCGTCACCACCAACCCGTCGCTCGCCATGAAGGCCGGGGCCTCGGCCTTCGAGGAGCACATCTACAAGATCTGCCAGCTCGCCGACGACGTCTCGGCCGAGGTCGTCGCCACCGACTACGACGAGATCGTGCGCGAGGGGCGTGCGCTCGCCGCCATCCACGAGCACGTCACCGTCAAGGTGCCGATGATCCGCGAGGGCGTCAAGGCCATCGAGACCCTCTCGAACGAGGGCATCCGCATCAACTGCACCCTCATCTTCTCGCCGAGCCAGGCGCTCGTCGCCGCCAAGGCCGGTGCGACCTACGTCAGCCCCTTCATCGGCCGGCTCGACGACATCTCGTCCAACGGCATGGACCTGATCTCCTCGATCCGCCTGATCTTCGACAACTACGGCTTCGACACCCAGATTCTGGCGGCCAGCATCCGCCACCCGATGCACGTCGTGCAGGCCGCCGAGATCGGCGCGGACGTGGCGACGATGCCGTTCGACACCCTCGTGGCGCTCATGAAGCACCCGCTGACCGACCGCGGCCTCGAGAAATTCCTGGCCGATTGGGACAAGCTACAGGAGCTGAAGGAGGCGCAGCCTGCGTAAGCTCTCTAGCTGACAAGCCGTTCAGGTTTGAAAAAAGGGGCGGGCCGCATTGATAGGGCCCGCCTCTTTTCCTCTGGTATGATATATGATATTGGCACAGCGGAGCCTCTAGTAGGTCTCTCTGTGTAGCTGCCCCTCGCTCCGGGAACAGACAGAGCCTTACCACTTTCTGAGGGACGTTTGCTCCACCTATTCCTCCGGTGACGACGCGCCGTCTCTCCCATTCAAGCACTAACAGCCTAACACTATGCACGCCTTGCCACCCCGCTGGATTCTCGTAGCCCTGCTCGCCTTGACCTCCACCGGCCTGGCAGCCCAGAGC
>JBBSMV010000174.1:0-6680 GCA_038232975.1 Rhodothermales bacterium | reverse complement strand
GGCGTCGCGCTCGCGGCCGAGCCGGTCGAGCGCGGCGTCGGCGGCGGCACGGCGCTCCTCGGCGAGGCGGACCTCAGCCTCGGCCGCGCGGATATGCTCGGTGTGGACGTTGAGCGCCTGCTGGCGGGCGGCGAGGTCGCGCTCGCGGTCGAGGCGGGCGGCGCGCAGGGCCTCGGCCTCGGCCTCGCGCGTCTGGAGCTGCACGGTCCGCTCGGCGACGCGGTCGCGGAGCGCCCCGGCGTCGGCGTCGAGGGCACGGCGCTCGGCGTCGAGCCGGGCGAAGTCGGCGGCGGCGAGGCCGAGCTCGAGCGACCGGAGCCGGGCCTGGAGGCGCGGGTGGCGCTCGGCCCGGTGGGCCTGCCGGGAGAGGCTGCGGACGTTCTTGTCGATCTCGTCCGTGAGGTCGGCAAGGCGGGTGAGGTCGGCCTGGGTGGTGTCGAGGCGGCGGAGGGCCTGGCCCCGGCGGAGCTTGTACTTCGTGATCCCGGCGGCCTCCTCGAAGAGCCGGCGGCGGTCGGCAGCGTTCTCGCTCAGGATGTCCTCGATCATCTTCAGCTCGATGACGGAGTACGCGCCCGCGCCCATGCCGGTGTCCATGAACAGGTCGAGGATGTCCTTGAGCCGGCAGACGGTCCCGTTGAGGAGGTACTCCGACTCGCCCGAGCGGTAGAGCCGGCGGGCGATCGTGACGTCGGTGTACTCGGTCGGGAGGACGTTGCGGGTGTTCTGGATCGAGAGCGAGACCTCGGCCAGGCCGAGGGCGCGCCGCGTGGCCGTCCCGTTGAAGATGACGTTCTCCATCTTCTCCGAGCGCAGCAGGCGGGCGCGCTGCTCGCCGAGGACCCAGCGGACGGCGTCAATGATGTTGGACTTGGCGCAGCCGTTGGGCCCGACGATGGCCGTCACGCCGGGGTGGAAGTGGACCGCCGTCTTGTCGGCGAAGCTCTTGAAGCCGTGGAGGGCGATGCTGCTGAGGTACATGAGGCGGGCGCGTGGGGACGAAGGGGATAAAGAAGCGAGAGGCAGCGCCCATGCTGCGGCTCCTCCCCTATCTTCTGGAAGTCAAATTACCATCGCCCATAGATTATGGAAGTGCGCGAGCAAAAGTCCCTGTTCCCCACGTCGCCCCACTCGGCTCCGCGCCGAGGCCGGAATAAAATCGCCTTTGGGTGGTACGGAGGGAAGTACAGCCACCTAGCCTGGCTCCTCCCCCTGCTCCCGGAGGCCGAGCACTACTGCGAACCCTTCGGTGGCTCCGCCGCCGTCCTCCTCAACCGAGCGCCCGCGCCGGTCGAAACCTACAACGACCTCGATGGCGACGTGGTCAACTTCTTCCGCGTCCTACGTGAGCAGAAAGACGCGCTGCTCTACGCAATCGGCATGACTCCGTTCTCGCGCGAGGAGTTCGTACGCGCTATCGAAGCTCAGGATGCCGACGGCCTCGACCCGCTGGACCGCGCTCGCTACTTCTTCGTGAGAGCACGCCAGGTCAGGACCGGGCTGGCACAAACGGCGTCGAAGGGACGTTGGGCCAACTGCTTGCTGACGAGCCGAGCCGGCATGTCGGGGGCCGTCTCCCGGTGGCTGGGGAGCGTCGAGGGACTCGATGGCATCGCGGCCCGCCTGCTGCGTGTTCAGATCGAGCACGACGACGCCCTGGCCGTCATCAAGCGATACGACAGCCCGCAGACGCTCTTCTACTGCGACCCTCCCTACCCCCACGAGTCGCGCGGCGATTCCAACGCCTATCGCTACGAGATGTCAGAACGAGAGCACCGAGCCCTTGCCGAGACCCTGAGAGATGTTCAGGGGAAAGCTGCCATATCCGGCTACTACTGCGATCTCATGCACGATCTGTATGGCGATTGGAACGTCCACGAAGCCCAGACCAAGAAGGCGCTCTCCGTCAAGGCGGACCGCACCGAAGTCCTGTGGACGAACTACTGAGGTGATGAGCGATACGCTGAGCGGGCGGTGCGAGAAACACCTGGACGCTCGCTGGACTGCCCTATTGCAGCGGGAAGAGGCGGGGGGTGAGTTGAAAGGGATCGAAGACGGCGATCTCAGGCAGTGGATCGCCGATTGCCAGGACAGCCCGACGAAGACCTACCACTACGTCCTTCCCACGCAGCTTCTCGCCAAGTGCGTCGAGCCGTCGCTGGATGCTCGCGCGTTGCAGTCTAGCTTCGACAGTCCGGGGGCGTTCGACGCTCGCAGCGTGGCGCATAGCGTCATCGTTCCCTTCGACCAGCGAAACCACCGGGTGCTCGGGGGCTCGCCGGAACCCTACGTGAACAACCCGCTCCGGTATCCAGCAGTGACCGCCGAGTACCGCGCGCAGCAGAAAAACAAGCGGGATTGGGATAAGCTCGTGCAGGTGCTGGAGCAGGTTCAGCAGGGCGGGCAGGACGTGGCGTGTGCGGCGCTCGACCAGGTGCTTCTGGAGATTCGCCGTCAGCTTGATCAGGTACGGATCAACTATCCGGCTCCCAGCCGAATCAGCCTGCGCCGGACTCAAGGTCTCCTGCGCGAGTACCTCTCGGAACCGTCGGGAGGCGCACGGGATGAGGCGGCCGTCGCAGCCCTCTTCCGCGTCGTTGCCGACCGAACGGCTCTCTTCGACGAAATCCGGCGCGAGCGTGTGAATGCCGCCGATGCCTCGACGGGCACGCTGGCCGATGTGGAGTGCTACCGCGGGGGGAAGCTCATGCTGCTAGTAGAAGTGAAGAGCGGAACGCTCACGCTGACGCAGCTCGATGCGTCTCTGGATAAAGTGCGCGCTCAAGGCGTGACGGAGTTTTTAGTCCTCGCACAGGAGCGGAGCGGCGACAGAGAACCCGATGAGGTGGCCCTACGAGTGCAGCGCGAGTTCGTGAGCGGGCAGAACGTCTACGTCTCCGACTTGGCCTCTTTCGCTGATGGAATCTTGATCCTGCTCGGCGAGGCCGGGCGTGCTGATCTGCTGCGCGAGATCGGCCAAGAGCTTGACCGCACGGATACAGCGCTTCCCCACCGGCAACGCTGGGCAGAATTGCTGCGAACCCTCTGACCTCCAGCGGGCGCGCTGCTCGCCGAGGACCCAGCGGACGGCGTCAATGATGTTGGACTTGCCGCAGCCGTTGGGCCCGACGATGGCCATCACGCCGGGGTCGAAGTGGACCGCCGTCTTGTCGGCGAAGCTCTTGAAGCCGTGGAGGGCGATGCTGCTGAGGTACATGAGGCGGGCGGCGGCAGGCGTGCTGGAAGATAGCCTATCCTGCCCTACGCATCTAGCCGGAGACATCTTGCCGGAACGTGCTAGCCTTCTCGGCTTCGGGACATTATGTTAGAGACCGTCGCCCCTACGGTCCCACCGCTGCCGCCATGTCTGCCTCCCCCGGAGAAGTCACCCTCCTGCTCGGCACCCTGCACGACGAGGCGCAGAGCGAGACCGCCCTCGACCACCTCTTCGCGCTGCTCTACGACGAGCTGCACCGCCAGGCGCACCGCCAGCGCGCCGGCTGGGCGGCTGCCCGCACGCTCAACACGGAGGCGCTCGTCCACGAGGCCTACGCCAAGATCGGCGGCGGCGCGGACCTGGCCTTCGAGAGCCGGGCGCACCTGCTGGCCGTGGCCTCGAAGGCAATGCGCCAGGTGCTCCTCGACTACGCGAAGGCGCAGCGCGCCCAGAAGCGCGGCGGCGACCGCGTGACCCTGAGCGGCTAGAGGTCCTCCGGCACCCGGCGCGCCCCGCCGCCTGTAGAGGCATCCGGCGCGTCCTGAGCCGAACGGACGATGGCACTGAGGATACGGCCCAGGTCCGCCACCGTCCAGCCTGAGCGCGGCGAGACCGAGTAGCGGTACACCCCGTGGCCGACCGGAACGACGGTCAGGGCCTTCAGTGCGTCGGGACCGGCTTTGCCGACGCGCGGCTCGCCGCTAGCTAACGTGGAGAGCATCTCACTGCGGCGAGCATTTCGAGTATCGGGCACAGCAACGGGGTGAGTACGAGCAGGGGGCATGGCTGGCCGATGAGGGGAGACCTTACTTACCACTACACTTACCACTACGCATTTCGGCGGCGGCAAGGGTCGTCCCCGGCATGAACAGGCGGAGGTCGTCAGTCGGGAGAGGCAGACCGGGGCTGCTGCCCGAGGCGCGCCGGACGGGTCGTAAGGAAACGAAGAAAGGCGCGAGGGTGCGAGGCCAGCTTCTGCCCAATCGCTGCTCACCTCGCCCCGTGGAGGCACGGCCCGTGCCAAAGCCGCCGCACCCGGAGGCACGGCGGCTCGCACAAGAGCGCCGGGCGAAGGTGACCTACTCCTTCTTTTTCACCCGGCTGGCGTCCTCGATGCGAGGGTTGGCCTTCATGTCGTCGCGCATCTCGCGGCCGACGTAGGCGTTGCCGGCCTCGCCCTGCCGGTCGGCCTCCGGCTCGGGCGTGCGGACCTCGGGGCCGGTGTCGGCGGCCTCTTCGAGGGCGTCGTCGTTTAAGTCGTCGGCGAGGTCGGCCGAGACGTTGGGTTTCGGGGCGCTCTGGTCGGTGGAGGAGCGGTGAGCGCCGGGGGTGTGCTGGTCGGGGTGGCCCATGGGGAGAGGCGTCTAGTGAAGCAGGGAGAGGGATTAGGGGACGGAATCAGCCCGCCCACCGGGGTTCAACGTGCGAGGTCGGGTTTGGCTTCCGCCGGTCGCTGTCCTCGCCGTCCGTCTTTTGTCGTGATCAAGGTAATGGCCTTCTCCCTCAAGCTCCGGCCTCCTCCCCCGCAACATTAGCACATCCTGAATCGCCATGCGACGCTCCCTCCCCTTCCCCGTCTCGCGCCTGGCCGTAGCCGGCCTCCTCATCCTCGCCCTCACGGGCTGCGACAGCGACCCCGAAGAAGAGTCAGCACTCGACGCCCGGCTCCGCGACGCCCTCGTCGCTGCTGCCGACGGGCAGGGGCTGGGCTACTTCACGATGCCGCGCGACCTGGCGGCCATCCCCCAGGACCCGCGCAACCCGCTCACGCCGGAGAAGGTCGAGCTGGGCCGGTTCCTCTTCCACGAGACCGCCCTCGCCGTCAACCCCGAGCGTGAGGAGGGGCGGGGGACGTACTCGTGCGCGTCGTGCCACCACGCGGCGGCCGGCTTCCAGGCCGCCGTGCCGCAGGGCCTCGCCGACGGCGGCGTCGGCTTCGGGCGCTACGGCGAGCGCCGCCGCCTCCACCCGGACTATGCCCCCGGCGAGGCCGACAAGCAGCCCATCCGCACGCCCTCGGCGCTCAACGGCGCGTGGCAGGAGGCGACCCTCTGGAACGGGCAGTTCGGCGCGACCGGAGTCAACGCCGGGACCGAGGCGCAGTGGGACCCCGCCACCCCCATCGGCGCGAACGCCCTCGGCTACGAGGGGCTGGAGACCCAGGCCATCGCCGGCCTCGCCGTGCACCGGATGGCGGACGGGGCGGCGGCCGTGGCCACGGCCTACCCCGCCTACCGCGCCCTTTTCGAGGTGGCCTTCCCGGACCGAACCGGCGGCGAGCGGGTGAGCCGGGAGACGGCCGGCCTCGCCATCGCCGCCTACGAGCGGACGCTCCTGGCGAGCGAGGCCCCGTTCCAGCGCTGGCTCCGCGGCGAGCGCGCGGCGATGAGCGCCGCCCAGAAGCGCGGCGCGCTCGTGTTCTTCGGCAGGGCCGCGTGCGCGACGTGCCACACCGGCCCGGCGCTCAGCTCGATGTCGTTCCACGCCCTCGGCATGGGCGAGCTCGAAGGCCCCGGCGTCTTCAGCGACTTCAACCCGAAGGACCCCGTCCACCTCGGGCGCGCCGGCTTCACCGAGCGCGACGAGGACCGCTACACCTTCAAGACGCCCCAGCTCTACAACCTCGCCGACCACGTCTTCTTCGGGCACGGCGTGACGTTCAGCTCCGTCCGCGAGGTCGTCGAATACAAGAACGCGGCCGTCGCCGAGAGCGAGATCGTCCCGGCCGACCGGCTCTCGCCGCACTTCCGCCCGCTCGGCCTGTCCGAGGACGAGATGGACGACCTCACCGCGTTCCTCGAGCGCGGGCTCTACGACCCCAGCCTCGACCGCTACCTCCCGGCGCGCCTCCCCTCGGGCCAGTGCTTCCCCAACAACGACGCCGAGAGCCGCCGCGACCTCGGCTGCGAGGCGTCCGGCGGCCGGCCGGCGCAGGTAGCGGCGCGCGGCCTCGTCACCGGCGTCGGGCGCTAGGCGGCGCTAGGCGTGCCGGCGCACCGACCTCTCAGCTTTCGATCCGCGCCGGGAACGCCGCCACGAAGCCGGAGCGCTCGCGCTCGCGCTCGGCGTCGAAGAAGCGCATCCGGCCTTCGAGGTCGCACACCCACACCTCCTCGGCACCGGCGGCGAGGTAGAGCCGGATTTTCTGCTCGATCTCGCCCCAGGCGTTCCACGGCGAGAGCACCTCGACGCAGACCTCTGGCGCGACAGAGGCAGCGAACTCCTCCTCGATCACCGCGAGCCGCTCGGCCGAGCACCAGATCACGTCGGCCACCTTCACGCCTTCCGAGGTAGCGATGGCGATCTCCGTAGCCGCCTCGCCCGGCGCTTCGGCAAGCTCCTGGAGGAGGCGCGCGATGCGCGTCTGAAAGAGGCCGTGCCTGAAGCGGGTCGGGCTCATGACGATCTGGCCCCAGCGGTTGGTCTCGACCTTGAAGGGGAGGTCGTCGAGGAAGGCGAAGCG
>JBBSMV010000173.1:0-6725 GCA_038232975.1 Rhodothermales bacterium | reverse complement strand
CTACTGGATCACGCGCGTCTGGCTGCTGGCCGGGCGGCGCGACCTCGACGACGACCCGATCCTGTTCGCGGCGAAGGACCCGGCGAGCTACCTCGTCTTCGGCCTGATGGGGGCCGCGCTGCTGGTGGCTTCGCTATGACCGGGGCCAGGGAAAAGGCGGGAATGGGAGGAGTGGAGAGAATGGGGGGACACAGCGTCGGCGCGAGGCGGAACGGCCTCGGTACCTTTCTCGGTTTTATCTCTCCTCTCTCTCCCGAACGAGGCTGCTCGACCGGAACACAACCGACATGAGCCTCCCGGACCCGAATGCCTACGCCTCCTGGGGGCGCATCCCGCCCTCGGCTCCGGCGCGCGTCGTGAAGATGCGGTCCACCGACGAGGCGCTGCCTGAGGCCGGCGGCCCGCTCCTGGCCTATGGGCGGGGCCGCTCCTACGGCGACGCCTGCCTCAACAACGGCGGCACGCTGCTCGACACGGCGGCCCTCGCCCGCGTCCTGGCGTTCGACCCCGCCACCGGCGTCGTCCGCTGCGAGGCAGGGGTGACGCTGGCCGACCTTCTGGCCCTCGCCGTGCCGCAGGGCTGGTTCCTACCGGTCACGCCGGGGACCACGTTCGTCTCGGTCGGCGGCGCAATTGCCAACGACGTCCACGGCAAGAACCACCACCGCGACGGGACCTTCGGCCGCTTCGTCCGCCGCTTCGAGCTGTGGCGCTCGGATGGATCGAGACTGGTTTGCTCGCCCGACGAGAACGCCGACCTCTACCGCGCCACGATTGCGGGCCTCGGGCTGACGGGCCTCGTCCGCTGGGCCGAGATTCAGCTCACCCCCGTCCAGAGCGACCGGATCGCTATGCGGCGGACGCGCTTCGGGTCGCTCGACGCCTTCTTCGAGATCAACGCCGAGGCGAACGCCCGCTCGCGCTACACCGTCGCGTGGATCGACACGACGGCGACGGGCACCGGCCTCGGGCGCGGCCTCTACATCGAGGGCGACCACGCGCCGGGCCGCCTGCCGCCGCCGGGCGAGGCGGCGACGCCCCGCCTTCGCCTCCCGCTCGACGCGCCGGGCGGCCTGCTGAACCGGTTCACCGTCCGGGCCTTCAACGCGCTCTACTACCGGCAGCAGTTCCAGCCCGTCGTCCGCAAGCGGGTCCCCTACGAGCCGTTCTTCTACCCGCTCGACGCGCTCGGCGACTGGAACCGGCTCTACGGGCGGCGCGGGTTTTTCCAGTACCAGTTCGTCGTGCCGTTCACCGACGGGCACGCAGCGGTCCGGGAGATGCTCGACCGGATCGCGCGCAGCGGCCAGGCGTCGTTCCTCGCCGTGCTCAAGACGTTCGGCGACCTCCCCTCGCCCGGTCTCCTCTCGTTCCCGCAGCCCGGCGTCACCCTCGCGCTCGACTTCCCGAACCGGGGCGCACCGACGCGCCGCCTCTTCGCCGACCTCGACCGGCTCGTCCGTGCGGCCGGCGGCCGGCTTTATCCCGCGAAGGACGCCTGCATGACGTCCGAGGACTTCCAGCGGTTCTACCCCGAGTGGGAGGGCTTTCAGCAGTTCGTGGACCCGGCGTTCTCGTCGTCGTTTTGGCGGCGGGTTACGGAGAGGAGATAGAAAAGATATGAGGAGGAGGAAAAGAGAGAGAAGGTTATGGCTGGCGAGGGAGTGGAGCGGGAAGGCACCACGATTCGGGCGCAGTCATCATCCTGACGAGACCGGCAATGATTTGGCGGTACCGTGTGGCTACCCTTTCTGTCTCGTCGGTCGGCATGTATCCGCACTGATCGGCGAAATGGAGCCAAGTCAGCGTCTCCTCGGCCTCGCCGTGGGCGTCGCTCAGCTTGCTGACGAAGTGCTTTGGGTAACGCCGCTTCGCCCATGCCTCGGAGAGGTTGGCGTAGACCGCCCGTGACGCGCGACGCGCCTGGTTCGTCAGCGCGTACTGCTCCTCCTTCGGCCAGCACTTCGACGCCTCAAAGACCTCCATGGCCGCCTCGAAGGCGCTTTCGTATACAAAAAGATGCCTCACCCTTTCGATTTTCATCTCTCGATAGCCGTTAGTCCAAGCTAAAGGTTCTCCCCCTCCCTTTCTCCTTTCTTTTCTCTCTTTTCTTTCCCCGCCTACATCAGCCCCCGCTCGGCTAGCGACGTGTAGCCGCGCCCGGCGATGATGAGGTGGTCGTGGACCGGGATGCCCATCAGCTTGCCGGCCTCGACGAGCTGCTTCGTGATCTGCACGTCCTCCCTAGAAGGCTCAGGGTTGCCGGACGGGTGGTTGTGGAGGCACACGATCGCCGCGGCGTTCTCGAGCACGGCGCGCTGGAAGACGGCGCGCGGCTCAACGATACTGGCCGCGAGGCCGCCCTCGGAGACCGTGAAGTCGCCCGTGATGACGTTGGCCGTGTTGAGCAGCACGACGACGAAGACCTCGCGCTTGAGGTCGCGGAGCTTCGGGCCGTAGGCCGCCGCCACGTCGGCCGGCGCGCAGACCTGGACGCGCTCGCCGTCGCCCTGCGCCTCGATGCGCCGGCCGATCTCGAAGGCTGCCTGGAGCTGCACTGCCTTCGCCGGACCGATTCCGACGACGCGCTCGAGGAGCTTCCGCTCTTTCTTTGCGAGGGCCGCCAGCGAGCCATAGGTTCGCAGCAGCGCCTGCCCGAGCTGGACGGCCGAGAGGCTGCCGGCCTTCGTCCGCGTCCCGTTTCCGAAGATGAGCGCGATCAGCTCGGCGTCGGAGAGGGCGGCGGGGCCGCGCGCCATGAGTTTCTCGCGAGGGCGCTCGGCGGCGTCCCACTCTTTGATCGGGAGGTGGTACTGAACGTCCGGCTCGGCGGCGGGGTTGATCGGTTCGTGCATGGCGGGGGCGGTCGGTGGATGGGGAGGGTTTCTACCATAGACACCGGGGAAGGGCGTGTATAACCCGAGCGCCCGCATCTTCCGCTGGGCGTCCCCATCGAGCGTGCTATACCAAATGGGGCTGACCTAATAACGGTCCAGCGTAGAAGAGTTTTCAGTAGCTCGCGCGGGCTCCCGTAGTTGAACCGCCACTCACACTCCTCCAAAAACAGCTCGAAATGAGCAAAAACAGCTCGACATGAGTCTTCGGGATCCCATTATACTCCCTGAGATGGCGCTTCGCCTGGCTCCAGAAGTTCTCTATCCCATTGCTGTCCCATTGCTGTGGGCGGTACGGCCGTTAGCGTCGTAGTCGGCCAACCCCTCGCAGTGGTCGATCCGGTAGTGCGCGAACCCCGACGCATGCGACGTGTCGGAGACGGAGAGCCCATCGGTGTACACGACCGAGTCGGGCTCGACGCGCTCCCGGATGATCGGTAGGAGCGTGGCGCGCTTGAGGTTGGCAGCGACAGCGGTGTAGACCCGGCCCCCGCGTTTGAGGATACCGAAGACGACGACCTTCCCAGCCGCTCCACGGCCTCGGTTGCCCTTGCGATGCCCTCCGAAGTAGCTCTCGTCCGGATCGTGTGCGATCCGCTCGATCTCCCCTCCGAAAGGGCTCTCGTCACGGATACGCTCGGCGATGATCTCGCGGAGCTTGTGGTAGTATCTTGTGGTAGTATAAGGATGCCCATGTTGCGCTTGACGCCGCCGCGCTCGGCTGCCGTCCGGGCGGTAGTGCCAGCCACGAAGTGTTCGATGAGCTTGCGCTGGGTAGCACGGGGGAGCTTGCTGCGTCGTCGGATCATAGTGGAGACTGAGCCACCAGACCCTTATCTATGTCAGCCCCTACTTCTGGGCGGGTGGAAGGGGGCGATGCCCTCGCTACAGATCGGGCTCGGTGGCCCCAGCGACACACGGGCTACCGCCCCCCAGATCAGGATGGGTCAACATACAAGGGACACGGCGTGCCGTCTCCGCGCCCCGATGCTGCCCCGCCCCCACCCTAGCTGTCGAACCCGTAGGCGAGGAAAGCCTCGGCCGTGTGGAACGGGCGGCCGTTCGGCAGGAGCAGCGCCGAGGTCTCGCCGAACGTCAGCTCGGCCTCGGCCGAGGCGTCGTGGAGGAACTGCTTCAGGCGGAGGAAGACGGCCGCGGCCGCCTCGGACCGGCCGCCCGGCAGCAGGGCCACGAGCCGCAGCCGAGTCTCGTCGGCGAGCAGCACGTAGGCCTCGCCGAGGGCGACGCGCATCCCCCGGATCACGAGCGCGAACTGGTCGGCGGCGGGGCTGTCGGCCTGCATGTGGAGGGTGAACACGAGGAACGGCTGGGCCGCCGCCTCGTGCAGCACGCGCGCCGCCTCGAAGGCCCGCACGAACTCCCGCCGCGGTGCCGACGGCCCGAACTCCAGCCCGACCGGCTCGGAGAGGAACGTCGAGAGCGCGGAGAATAGCGGGAGGTCGGCGGCCGGAGTCGCCGCGCCGGGCGGCCCGCCCGTGAGGGCATACTCGAACGGGTCGCCCGTCGGGTAGGGAGGGAGCGTGGTCGGGTCCGGGGAGGGCGGCCTGGTCGGACCCTTCGGGTCGTGGGCCGACGGATCGCTCGGCCCTCTGCTGTGAGGGCCGAGCGGCGTGCCGGCCGACGGCTGCGGGTCGCGTGCGTCGTCGAAGTCGAAGAAGTGGATGCCGGGCGGGTCCTCCGCGTCGGGGTCGTCGTCTCCGGCGCTCGCCGCGATGAGCAGCGGGGCGGCCACCAGCCCCGGCAGCGCGCTCGGCACGAGCGGCTCGGCCGGCGGGTGGGAGCCGGCGGGCACCGGCACGGGGGCAGAGCTTTGCGCCCCGGCGAGCTTGACATCGTCCGGGCGGCTAGAAGGCCCGAAGGTCCAGTTCCGAAGGCGGACGCCCTCGGCGTGGAAGCGGCCGGGGCGCAGCACGAGCGTGCAGGTGCCCGCCGCCGCGCTCGCGTCCTCCTGAAGCTCGACCACGCCGGTCATCTGCGCCTTGACGAACGCGACGAGGTGCTCGGCCGGCGCGTCCGACGGCGCGTGCATCGCCAGCACGAGCGTGGCGTCGGTGAGGCGGTCGAGCAGGGTGAAGAAGGCACCCGCGAAGCGCTCCCAGCTCTGGAACTGGGTGAAGAGCGCGAAGTCGTCAATCACGAGCAGGCTCGGGGCGTAGGCGCGGATGAGCGCGGTGAGGTCGGCCAGGGCCTGCTCGAGCGCGTCGTCGTCGAGCGCGTCCGACACCGGGGCGACGTGGAGCAGGCGGAGTGGGCTGTCCCCGCCGCTCGCGCCCAGGTCGAGGCCGAGGTAGGCGGCGCGGTCAGCGAGCGCCTCCGGTGGGCTGGGCGAGACGAACAGGCACGTCTCGCCGGCCGCGACCGCCGCCTGCGCGAGCTGGAGGGCCAGCAGCCGGTTGCCGCTCTGGGCGCGGCCGTAGAGCAGGTAGGCCCCGCCTCGGTAGAGGCCCCCCCATGTCTCGTCAATGATGGGGATGCCAGACGGAGCTTTTGCAGGGAGCATTATAAAAAACTAGGGGGAGCGGAAACAGAATCAGGAGCAAGCCCGCTGGGGCGAGTGCGAGGGAGCGGACAAGGGACGTACCTGCTCATCTCAGGGTAGCGTAATGGAAATATATTGCGCCGCTAACGGAGATATAATCGCCCAGGGGCCGCAGAACCGTGCGGAATCGCCGAAGAGACGGTGCGCCTCTGGAGCATAGACTGGAGCATAGAGAGGAGGGGGAGCATAGAGAGGGGCTAGGAAAGGTATTCCTCCAAAAGCGACACCGGCTAGGGAGCTATGGCGCACCGAAGAGGAGCGATACGGCGCATTCACGTGTAAGTATCGCCGGGCGCAAAATGGTATACTGACGCCGGAGCCGGCTCGCTCCGACGCGCTCGCTCCGACGCGGGGAAGCGGCGGTGGGGACAGGGTAAGGAAACAGGATCGACCGCCCTGCGCGGTTGAACAAACCGTCGCTGGATTGGAACGGCTTTTGTCTTTGCGAGTGGCACGGCTAGGGGCGATGCCCTCGGGCCTACAGATTTCCTGACGAGCACGGACGCTGATTTGGGCCAGCGTCTGTGGTGGGGTGAGAGAGCCCTCTGCCTGTGGTGGGGCGGAGGGCTCTCCTCTTTTATCTAGTCGGCCTCTTTTCTGGTCGGGAGCCAAGCCGAACTGGGCAGTCCCTCGGCGTCGCCCCGCGCCCGCCGGTCCGAGGCCGCGGTGCCTACGCCGATTCCGTCCGTTCTTCGCCGCGAGGGTCCCGCCGCGCGCTCGTAGCTTGCAAGCGCTCTACCCCCTCACCCCTGCCCGCCGCCATGCCCGAGTACGACGCGATCATCGTCGGAGCCGGACCCGGCGGAGCGACGGCCGCCGCCTTCATGGCCCGTGCCGGCCTCCGCCCGCTGCTCCTCGACAAAGACACCTTCCCCCGCGACAAAGTCTGTGGCGACGCCATCTCGGGCAAGAGCGTCGACGTGATGCGGCGGCTCGGGATGCTCGAGGCGATGGTCGAGGCCGAGCACGAGGACCGGAGCCTCGGGAGCTGGGGCGTGACCTTTAGCGGCCCCTACGGCGACGAGGTGGCGATCCCGTTCACCAAGATGCTCGACCAGCCCGTCGCCCCCGGCTTCGTGATGGCCCGGACGGAGTTTGACCAGCTCGTCTTCGAGCAGGCCGTCGCGGCCGGTGCCGAGGTCTGGCAGAACGCGAAGGTGACGGGGCTGCTCCGGGAGGAGGGCCGCGTGCTCGGCGTTGAGGTCCAGCACGAGGGCGCGGCGAAGACCGTCCGCGCCCCGCTCACGATCGGGGCCGACGGGCCGTACTCG
>JBBSMV010000172.1:0-6728 GCA_038232975.1 Rhodothermales bacterium | reverse complement strand
GGACCGGAGGGACCAGAGGGAGCTTCTTCACCGCGTGTGCGATCACCTCGGGCGTGAGGTTGGAGGGGGTCTATCCTTTCCCCACCCACAGCTTGCCTCGTCCAATCTCGCCGCTGCCGCCATGCAGCGTCAGACGCCTCGCCTCGTCGGTGCCCTCAGCGTCTCCCTGGTCGCCGGCCGCGTTGGCAATGAAGCGCCCCCCGCGCGCTTCTCCGATGCGGACGTAGTAGCGGGCCACATTGTCCTTCTCGCCGGGCTGCGTGTGCTGGACGCGGTGAGGGAGCCCCGCGATGCGGGCCAGCCGCTTCGCTCCTGCCACATCGACGCGGTGCCCCTCCGTAGGTGCGATCTTGGTAGTCAGGGAGACGTCCACACCCTCAATCACAAGCGGACGCAGGATAGAGAGGGCTGCTCGAGAGTCGTACCCGGCCGTGAGCCCGACGTTGAACCCCTCATAGTAGCCCGAGAGGGCAGCCAGAACGCGGCGTGCATGCACTACGATGCGATGCACGCCTTCCTCGCCACTAGCGAAGGGCGGGAGCCGCTGCGTAGGCCAGTGCCGTTGCGCCTCGAACGTGTCGAGGTCGAGATAGTGGTTAGGCAGGAGCCGGTGCAGGCCGCGGTGCGACGTGAGTCCGTAGGTGTAGAAGTACTGCGCAGCGGGAGAGTTGAAGGCTTGGCTGACTTCCAGGTCGCGCTCCAACCCAGGGATGAGGTTGTAGGTCACCGCGACGGTGCGACGCTCCGGACTGTAGACGAGGCCCCCCGTCGGGTTGACGTAGACGCGGCGGAGCGAGGGCGCGATGACGAGCGCCGTCCAAGCCCCTTCCAGCCCGTGACCGTGCTCGTTGACACCGGCCGCATTGCGGCCGTAGAGGGCGGCCTCCAGCTCAGCCGGTAAGGGATCAGCGCCCACAGGCAGCGTCAGCGCGTCGCTCGGCACGCGGTCCCCGTCAGGGCCAAGCTGGGCGAGCACCGCCAGCACCCAGCCGAGCGGGGAGCCGTCACGAGCGCGGAGCGGGAGGAGTTCGGCGTCGGGGTGCGCCGCGAAGTGCCACCCCCTCAGCGCGTGCGCCTCCCACGCATCGGGCAAAGCCTCGGCGGACGGGGCCAACACCCACTGTCGCGGCAACTCCTCGGGAGGCAGCGGGTAGAGGGCGTCGATTTCGGCGAAGGAAGTAGACTGTGAGGTCATGGGATCGACACGTACTTAGTTGTACGTACTTAGTTGTGTGTAGAATATACTAGCCCGGCCTTAGCCCTGCAACCCTGCCCCTTCTGCTGTTCCGATCTCTTCCGTCAAACGTGCATGCGACGAAATGAGACTCCTCCTCTTCGACATCGGCGGCACGCTCTTGACGACGAACGGCACGGCGCAGTCACTGATGTCTATTGCGCCTGCTATTATGCCACGCGGTACCACGGGCGCTAGGACCGACTCGCCCCGTCGGGTACTCTCCCGGCGGGGGTGCGGCAACGCTGAGACTCGCAGCTAGAGCTCGGCAAGCCGCTGGCAGAGCGCGATCTGGTCGTCTCCAGGATCGCACCCATAGGTTCCATAGGGGGGTAGCTCTGGGGGAAGGTCGCATGAGCTGAGCGGCTCAGGTGCCGCCCCCGTCAGGAGGGCACTGGCCCCGCTCGCCACTGATCGGTTCTCGCAGAGCCTGTACTGGCTCCACGACAGGTGGATACAGTCTACGTAGTGCTCCATAGTGGACGGGGCGGGCATGACCTCCGAGACCAGCGAGACGAAGTCTAGCGCGTTCGCGACGGCAGTCTGAACCGTCCTCAGGCTATCGGCGAAAGGGTCGTCGGGACACATCTTGCTCCTCGCTGAGAGCGAGAGCATGATCTTCAGGACCCCTGGAGGGAAGGCCGCTCTAGCCTCGTGCGCCAGCTCCGTGAACCTTTCCTGCCATCCTGCCATTGTCACGGTCGGCGGAGGCCCTCCCGAGTCCATGAACGCGACGAACTGCTGTGCCGCCTCCGATGCATCGCGGTTTCCCTGATTCCAATAGAGCAAGACGTTCTCCGCGTCGAACTTGGGGTTCCCATTGAAGAGGTCGTAAGCGGCCGTAAGCTCGTCGAGGGCCGGCTGGAAGCGGCTGCCGGCGAGGTTGGGGTCCCAGACCTTGTGAGGCTCGGGGTGTGTGCCCGCCTGCAACCCAGTGCCCCCGCTCGCCTCGGACGAGAAGATTACGCAGGAGCCGGTCTGCTCGTAAATCCGGTTCGCCAGGTCAATGTAAGCCGTCAGAGGCCCCCCCCTCGTGCTGGTCGCAACCGGATAGGGCGCGCTCATGGTGCTGTTGCTGTCCGGCTCGACGATGGTGCCCTGCCGGTCCTCCCGGTGCATCCAGGTAAAGGAACGCCTTCCACTCGGAGCCTGAATGTCCCAGCGCGCGACGTTCGTCCAGCCGTTTGCAGCCTCATAGACGGCCCTATCGAACTGCGCGAGTGGGATGACGCCCCCTCTGGCCCTGGTCTCCTTTGCGCGGTCGCCGCGAGCCGCGTTCGACTGTCCCCAGATTCCGACGAGGACGTACTTCGCGCACGAGTCGCTGCCGAGGGAGAAATCAGCGCTTGGTGAGGACGTGGGCGGCCCTACCACATCGCCGTCCCTGTCGGCCGCCGTGTCGCAGGCAGCCAACAGGGCCAGGGACAGGAACGCTCCGGTGCCCCAGGCGACAGCTCTTTTCCGTTTCATCATGACTTCTGAAGGCGTTGGTACCATGAAAGCAGCGCGACATCGCGTTTGCACAGAGCACACCGATAGAGCACTCCCCTCTGACAGTTCCAGTTGAGGAGGCAGTTATTTTCCCGAACGCCCCTCAGTAACCCCCAGCCCTTACGCTCGCCCCCTCATGAAGCTCCTCCTCTTCGACATCGACGGCACGCTCCTCACTACGAACGGGGCCGGGCGCGGCGCGGTCGAGTCCGCCCTCTCGGACCTCACCGGGCACCCGATCTCAGCAGAAGGCCTCTCGTTCTCCGGCAAGACGGACCCGCAGATTCTGCGCGAGGTGCTGGCCCAGAACGGAGCCGACGCGGTGTGGACCGACGGGCGCTTCGCCGAGGCCGTCGAGGCCTTCCGGCAGGCGATGCACCGGCTCTTCGACCCCGCCGCCACGGAGGCCCTCGAGGGCGCGTGCGCCCTCATCGGGCGGCTCCACGCCGACGAGCGCGCGCAGCTCGCCCTGCTGACGGGCAACCTCCACGAGATGGCCTACCTCAAAATCGGCGCGGTTGGCCTCGGCGAGGCCCACTTCCCGTTCGGTGCGTTCGGCAGCGACAGCGAGGACCGCAACGCGCTGCCCGCGCTTGCCGCCGAGCGCGCCGCCACGCACGCTGGGCCCTCCTTCAGGCCCGCCGACGTGGTTGTGATCGGCGACACGCCGCGTGACATCGCGTGCGGACGGCTCGGCGGCTGCACGACGGTCGCCGTCGCCACCGGGAGCTACGACCGAGCAGCGCTCGCCGAGCACGAGCCGGACCTCCTGCTCGACAGCCTCGCCGAGGCCGAGGCGCTCGTGGACCTGCTCGCTAGCTGAACCGGCGCAGCGTTCGCTCGACGCCTGCGGCGTAGCCCGCGCCGAAGTGGTTGAGGTGGTTGAGGAGGTGGTAGAGGTTGTAGACGGCGCGGCGCTCCTCGTAGCCCGGCTCCAACGGCCAGGCCGTCCGGTAGGCGTCGTAGAAGGGCCGGCCGAAGCCGCCGAACAGCTCGGTGAGGGCGAGGTCGGTCTCGCGGTGGCCGACGTAGACGGCCGGGTCGATGAGCGCGGCGCGGCTCCCCGCCGGCGCGGGGACAGGCTCTGAGGCCGCGAGCACGTTGCCGCTCCACAGGTCGCCGTGGAGGACCGAGGCCGGCGGCGCGGCAGGCAGCAGGTCGCCGAGCCGGCCGAGGAGACGGTCGGCGGGCCGGCTCCACGCGGCGTTCCACCGGGCCTGTTCGCGGGCCATCTCGATCTGCGGCTCCAGCCGGCGCGAGCCGAAGAAATCGGGCCAGCGGTCGTGCCAGGCGTTGGGCTGCCGGAGGCGGCCGATGAAGTTGTCGCGCCCGAACCCGTACCGGCCGTTCGGGGCCGTGTGGCGGTGTAGCGCCGCCAGCCCCTCGCCGAAGCGCTGCCAGAAGCCCGCGTCCTTCCGGCCCGGCTCGATCCAGGCCATCAGCAGGAACCCCGGCCGCAGATGAACCGCGTTTTCCGCTGCCAGAACCTCGGGCACGAGGAGCGGCGACCCGGCCTCGTTCCGGGCCGCGTCCCGGAGCGCCCGCAGCCCGGCGGCCTCGGCCTCGAACGTCCGGCCGGCCTCATCCTCGCTCCACTTGAGGAAGTAGGTCGCGCCGCCGGCCTCGACGCGGGTGGCGTGGACGATGCAGCCGCCGCCGACCGGCTCGGCGGAGCGCACCGCGCCGACGTGCGGGCGGATCGCGTCGGCGACGGCGGCGGGGAGCGTCACGCCGCCTGCTCGCCGACCTGCCCGTCGAGGTCGTAGACCTCCTTGAGGCGGTCGAGGATGGCGCGGCTCGTGCGCTCGACGATGTCGAAGACGTTCTCGAAGCCGGCCTGCCCGCCGGTGTAGGGGTCGGGGACCTGGTAGGTCTCCGGCTCGGGGTCGAACTCGCGGAAGAGGCGGACGCGCGTGCCGTGGTCGCCGGCCGGGTCGAGCGCGAGCGCGTCGTGGAGGTTCGCCTTGTCCATCACGAAGACGTGGTCGAAGGCGTAGAGGTCGCCGCGCTGGAGTTGGCGGCCGCGGAGGTCGTCGAGGCTGAGGCCGCGGCGGCGCGCCGTCGAGCGCATCCGGGCGTCGGGCGCTTCGCCGACGTGCCACGGGCCGGTGCCGGCCGAGGCGACCTCGAAGCGGTCGGCCAGGCCCTCCTGTTCGACGAGCGCGCGGAAGTAGCCCTCGGCCAGCGGGCTGCGGCAGATATTCCCGAGGCAGACGAACAGGACGCGGATGGGGTCGGGAGAAGAGGTGGGCATGCCGGGACGAGAGACAGGGCAGGCGAGGGGCACATTCTAGGCACCGAGGCGATGGCCGGATGCGCAGAATCTGTGGAAAGTGCCGGTCCTGGTGCCCCCCTCCTTTCACTTTGCGCTGAAACACCGACTCGGCTGCCGCGTCAACCCGGCGGCGGAGCGCCCGGCGCGGCCGTTCCCGGTCGTCCCTTCTGGATTCCCTGTATATTTCGCTCCGTCCGGCCCCTCTCACCGTCCCCTGCCGATGCCTCCCGCCGACGTGACGTTCACCCCCGGTCCCCTCCTCGCCCGGATCGACAGCCCGGCCGACCTGCGGGCGCTCTCCGAAGACTGGCTTCCTCAAGTCTGCGACGAGCTTCGCGCCTACATCATCGACGTGGTCGCCGTCCACGGGGGGCACTTCGGGGCCTCGCTCGGGGTGGTCGAGCTGACGGTGGCGCTGCACTACGTCTTCGACACGCCGCGCGACCTCCTCGTGTGGGACGTCGGGCACCAGGCCTACGGGCACAAGGTCCTCACCGGCCGGCGCGACAGCTTCCCGACGAACCGGCAGTACGGCGGCCTCGCCGGCTTCCCGAAGCGCGCCGAGTCCGAGTACGACACCTTCGGGGTCGCCCACGCGAGCACCTCGATCTCGGCGGCGCTCGGGATGGCGAAGGCGCGCGACCTCCAGGGGACCGCCGAGAAGGTCGTCGCGGTCATCGGCGACGGGGCGATGACGGGCGGCCTCGCCTTCGAGGGCCTCAACAACGCCGGCACGGCCGGGAGCGACCTGCTCGTCATCCTCAACGACAACCGGATGAGCATCGACCCCAACGTCGGCGCGCTCAACGAGTACCTCGCGCAGGTGGCGAGCGGCAAGGCGTGGAACGGGCTGCGCGACGACGTGTGGCAGCTCTTCGAGAAGATGCGCGGCCTCGGCGGCGGGACGCTCCAGAAGATCGCCGCCCGCGTCGAGAACGGCCTCAAGGCGACGCTCACGCCGGGGATGCTCTTCGAGGCCCTCGGCTTCCGCTACTTCGGACCCGTAGACGGCCACGACGTGCAGGCGCTCGTCGAGCGCTTGCAGAACC
Source organism: Rhodothermales bacterium (assembly GCA_038232975.1). Lineage (GTDB taxonomy): Bacteria > Bacteroidota > Rhodothermia > Rhodothermales > JANQRZ01 > JANQRZ01. The sequence continues at coordinate 679 of JBBSMV010000172.1, read as the reverse complement.
TCCGCACGCTCAAAGGCCCGATCCTGCTGCACACGCTCACGACCAAGGGCAAGGGCTTCGCCCCGGCCGAGGCCGACCAGGTGACGTGGCACGCCTCGGGCTCGCCCTTCGACAAGGTCACCGGCAAGAGCCTCGCCGTCGCCACGGCCAACGGGACGAAGCCGCCGAAGTGGCAGGACGTCTTCGGCCGCGCGATGATCGAGCTGGCCGAGGCCGACGCGCGCATCGTCGGGATCACGGCGGCGATGCCGAGCGGGACGAGCCTCAAGCTGATGATCGATCAGATGCCCGAGCGCGCCTTCGACGTCGGCATCGCCGAGATGCACGGGGTCGTCTTCGCCGCCGGCCTCGCCACCCAGGGCATGAAGCCGTTCGTGGCGATCTACTCGACGTTCCTCCAGCGGGCCTACGACGGCGTGGTCCACGACGTGGCGCTCCAGGACCTGCCGGTCGTCTTCTGCATGGACCGCGCGGGCGTAGCCGGGGCCGACGGGCCGACGCACCACGGCGCGCTCGACATCGCGTTCATGCGCTGCGTGCAGAACATGGTCTGCGCCGCGCCGCTCGACGAGCAGGACCTCCGCGACCTCATGTTCACGGCCGCCCAGCACGACACCGGGCCGTTCGCGATCCGCTACCCGCGCGGGGCCGCGACCGGAATGGTGCTCCGCCCCGGCTT
>JBBSMV010000171.1:0-6868 GCA_038232975.1 Rhodothermales bacterium | reverse complement strand
CTCCAATAGGAACCCTATCCTGTAGCGCGAAGCGGCGCTGAATCCCAAGCAAGAAAGCGGGACGAGCGCTCCGCGCGCCCGCCCCGCTGAAGGTGGTCGGCGCTGTGAGCGTCAGCGCACGAGCGTCAGCCGCCGCGTGAGCGTCTCACCCCCGACCTCCAGGCGCACGAGATAGACTCCGGCGGCGAGGTCCGACCCGCCAAGCTGTACTGCGTGCTCGCCGACCGGCTGCACGGCGTCGGCAAGCACCGCGACCTCGCGCCCGAGCACGTCGTAGACCGCCAGGCGCACCGGGCCAGGCGCGGCGAGAGTGTAGCGCACCGCCACCGACCCCGACGACGGGTTCGGGTACGCCTCCAGGCCCAACGACTCCAGCGCCATGCCGTCCTCGGCCGCCGTGCCGAGGTTCTCTGTCTCCCAGCGCGCGACACACGAGGCCGGCTCCCCGCCCGCCCCGACGAACTCGCCGCCGACCCATAGCGCCACCTCCCCTTCGACCATGCCTGGCCCGACGGCGAGGGCGCTGACGATAGGTGGGCTGACGAACCCGATCAGCCCGCTGCCCAGCCCGCTCCAGCTCGATCCATCCCACTGCTGCACGTAGGGGCCGGAGCTGATTCCGTCGTTGACGCCGCCCGCGTAGAGCACCCCGCCCGCCGCGGGGTCGCCGTTGCGTGCGAGCGAGAAGGCCACGTCCGGCCCGTCGAGGCCCGTCCACACGCCGCTGTGCCAGCGCCAGACGCCCTCGGTGTAGACGGCCGCGTAGAGCGCGCCGTCCGCCGCAGGGTCTCCCACCGCGACGAGGTCCCGGACCCCGAAGGTGAATCCCCACTCCCGGAGCGCCTCCCACTGCTCTGTGGAGGGGTCAAGCCGGGCTATGCGCGCGCGAGACTCCCCCTCGACGAACCGCTCGCCCCCGGCGTAGAGTGCCCCCGCTGCGTCGAAGGCCAGAACGTAGATGCGGTCGAGGCCGTGGCCGCCGGGCACGGCCTGCCACGCCTCCACCACCGGGTCCCACTGCGCGACGCCGTCAGCGGCGAGGGCCGCGCCATCGGTCTGGTAAACTTCCCGGAAGGAGCCGCCGACGTAGAGCGTGCCGTCGGCGGCCTCGGCCAGGTTGCGCCCGACGCCCGAGCGGATGCCCCCACCGAGGGACGCCCACTGGGTCCCATCCCAGCGCGCGACGCCCTCGGCGGCGAGGGCCGCGCCATCGGGCTGGTAGACTTCGGAGAAGCCGCCGCCGACGTAGAGGTCGCCACCGCTGTGGAGGAGCAGGTCACCCACCGGCCAGTCGGCCCCGCCGCCAAGCGCCGTCCACGCCTCGGCCTCGGCGTCCCAGCGCGCGACGTAGTCCACGCGCTCGGTGCCGGCGAAGCGGAAGAGGCCTGCGGCGTAGCCGCTGCCGTCAGCGTCTGTCGCGAGGTCGAAGACGTTTTCATTGAGGCCGTCGGTAGCGGGGCCACCGAGGACAGCCCACGCGCCGGAGGCGGGGTCGTAATCGTAGAGGAAGTCGTTGGGGTTGCCGCCCTCGAAGAGGAAATAGCCACGGAAGCCGACGTAGAGCCGGCCGTTGGCGGCGAGGAGGGCCGATCCAACCAGCTGGTGGGACGCCAGTTGCGCCGCCGCCCCGAGGTCTACCGGCTCCCAAGCCGTGCCGTCCCACCGGGCGAGGTGGCTCTCCGTCTCCAGCCCTCCCACCTCTCGCTCACCGGCAGCGTAGAGGGTGCCTTCGGGCCCGAAGGCCAGCACGTAGAGGCCCTCCTCGATCCCGTCGCCGAGGGCGCTCCAAGCCTCCGCTGCTGGGTCCCACCGCGCGACGTTGTTCACCGCCAGCGCGCTCCCGTCGGGTTGGCGGGCCTCGTCGAAGGTGCCTCCTACGAAGACGCCGTCCGCGCCGACGGCAATCGCCTCGACCCCCGCTGAGTTGCTTCTGACCACGCCGCCGCCCAGCCCGCTCCAGGTCCCCGTGGTGAGGTCGTAGCGGGCGACGTTCTCTGTCTCGACGCCCCCAGCCGTGCTGAAGCGCCCACCGACGTAGAGTACGCTCTCATCAAACACGAGTCCCGTCACGCTGTCGCCGGAGTCCTCCCCCACGTCCCCCACTCCGCTCCACACCTCACCGTCCCAACGTGCGGTGTTTCGTGCCGCTACCCCGCCAGCCGCTTCAAATCTGCCGCCCGTGTAGAGAGACCCGTCTGGGCCGAAAGCGAGAGCGTAGACGGCGAAACCGCTAATCCCCTCTCCCAAAGAAGTCCACTCCTCCGTGGTGAGATCGTACCGGGCAATGTTGGCCGCCGGCTCACCCCCGGCCGTATCGAACTGCCCGCCCACGTACAACGCCCCGTCTGGGCCGATGGCGAGCGCGTGGACGCCAATGTACCCACCAAGTCCGCTGATCGGTATCCATGCTCCCTCCGCGAAGTCGTATATCCCGAGTCCAGAGGCACTCTCATCCCCGGCGAAGAAGAAGTCCCCCCCGACGTAGAGACGATCTCCGCTCTCGGCTAGAGCGTACACGGGACCCGCTACACCAGGAATCCCAAAGGTGCCCGTCCACTCGCCGGCCGGTTGCGCCTGTGCGCTCGGCACGAGGAGACAAACAACAAAGAAAGACACAAACATTGCGTACCGCATGAGAGCACTCCACAGAAGCCGCCGCGTGTCCGTAGGGAGGCGGAGAGGATGCCTACGCGGCCACGGCACCCTCTCCGCTACGTCAACGACTGCCTAGCGCAGCAGCGTCAGCTTCTGCGTGAACACCCGCGCCGCGCCATCGGCCGGGATGATCCGGGCACGCACGACGTAGACGCCCCCGCTCAAGCGCGATGCGTCGAAGGCAGCCTCGTGCCGCCCTGCCTCGTGGAGGCCTTCAGCAAGTACCGCCACCTCGCGCCCGAGCACGTCGTACACCACCACCTGGACGTCGGCCTGCTCCGGCAGCTCGAACGGCACTGTCGCCGCCCGCGCCGCCGGGTTCGGGTAGGCCGGCAGCAGCGCTGCCTCGCGCGGCAGTGCCGAGGCCGTGCTCGTGGCAGCCTGACCCGGCGCAGCCTCGCGCGCCGCAGCACGCGCCGTCGCGCCCGCGCTGCGACCGGCCGCCTCGCCCCCGGCCTTCGCCGCGATCTCGTCAGCCATGAACGCCAGGTCCTCGGCTAGCTCGTCGTTTCCGTCGCCGAGGTCGAGCAGCAGCGCGTCGAGCCGCGCCAGCGCCGCCTGGTAGTCGCCCTGCGCGTCGTCGAGCGCTACGGCGTCGATCTCCAGCGTGCGCGCTACCTCCTCGCCTTCCACGAGCGTGCCGGAGGCCGCGATCAGCCCCTCGGCCGTGTCATAGACCTCGGCGACGAGGGCGAACTCCACCTCGACCAGCAGCGCCTGCTCCGCCGTCCTCCGGTAGTCGGGCGCGAGGGCACCGCCACCGGCGAGACTCTGCCGCAACGCTTCGAGCAGCGTGCTCGTCACGGCGAGCTCGCCCGTCTCGTCGTCCTCGTCGAGCCGGTGGAGCGCGCCGAGCAGCCGGACCAGTCCCGCCGCCTCCGGCGCGCCGGGATCGGCCTCGACCTGCGCCCGCACCGAGGCGATCTCGGCGGCGAGAGCCTCGACGGTGTAGCCGCCGCCGACCCCGCGCCGCGCCATGCTGCCCACGCCGCTCGCTAGCAGCGGCGTGTTCCCCACCCGGTAGCCGCCGCCGGAGCCGCTCGTCGGGTCCGACGTCAGGAAGGGACTCGCGTCCACCGAGTAGCTCCCGCAGAAGTAGCTCGCGGGCGGGGCCGTCGTCGTCCCCCAGTAGGTGTTCTCGGCCTCGAGGATATCCCCCGACTCGTTGAAGACGCGGCAGCCCGTGCCGGCCTCGGTGATCGTGTTCTGCCCGCCGCCGACGCCGTCCTCCCCGAGGAAGAGGTAGCCGCCGTCGAGGTAGGCCACCTGGTGGTCGGCGTTGTCCGCGAAGCGGTTCTGCCCCGGCAGCCCGAGCACGTCTCCCTGGAGGCCGGCGTAGACGCTCCCGTTGGCCCCGACCCGGAGGCCGTCGTAGCCCGAGTTCTTCGGCCCGTTGCTCTCGACGACGTTGGCGGAGAAGGCGCGAGCCGTGGCATTCGTGAAGACGACGCCGTGACGGCCGCTGCCGCGCACGGTCGAGGCCGTGAGGGTGGCGTCGGTGTTGCGGAGATAGAGGCCGTAGAGCACGCTGTTCTCGACGAGCACATGGTCGAGGTAGACCGACGAGCGGAAGCTGCTCCCCTCGATGCAGACGTCGACGCACGGGACGTAGTCGGTGAGGAGGCCGACGCCGTTGGCGACGAGGCGGGTGTCGAAGACGTTGGTGCTCTGGGCGCGGACGCGGAGGCCGACCTCAGCGTCGCGGACCTCGGTGCCGTCGAAGATCGAGCCCTCGCCGAAGAGACGGAAGCCTTTCCAGATGTTCGAGCGGGCCGAGAAGATAGCGTCGCGGACGACGATCTGGCCGTCGGCGACGATCTCGGAGCCGTCCCACATCCGGAGAGTGTCGGCGCTGATCGCCGCCGTCTGCCCCTCCGGGATGGTGATGCCGAAGCGCTCGGCGGTGTAGGTCAGCGCCTCGTAGGCGTTGATGCGACCGTAGCCGGTGTACCGGTTCCAGGAGAGGCTCTCGCCCGTCCCGGTGTCGGTGTAGAAGTACGAGTCGGGGTGCTCGCTCTGGTCCACCTTGTCGGCCGAGCGCGTGATGACTTCGTAGACCTCGTCGACGCGGAGCGTGGGGTTGAGCGAGAGCACGAGCGCCACCTGAGCGGCCACGATAGGACCGGCGCACGAGGTCCCCCAGCAATTACCGACTGTATGATGATATGGCCCACCTGGGAGTCCGTTGGTGAGAAGCCTTCTCACGTGTTCGCCCGGTGCAGCGACATCAATGAAGGCCCTCTCGGGGTCGGCGAGGGGGTCCGTGCCAGGGCTCCACGTCCACCCATCCACGAACTCATCCCATTCGTCAGTTCCACTGACGGCGCTGACCTGTGCCTCGTAGGTGGTGCCGTCGCCTGCGTCGATGTCGTCAAAGTGGTATGCAGCGGGGTACTGTTGCGAATGGCAAGTCCCAGTGCCGTCGGGCGTACAACCTTGTCCGTTCCCAGCAGAGCCGACGACAACGACTCCCATAGTCAGGAGATCGCGGACAGCATTCTCTGCATACCCATAGACGTAGCTATTCTGAACTACATCAATGTTCCCGTAAGCGGGATGGGTGGGGTCACCCAGCGCGGTTACTAGATCCCTGAGACCATTAGATCCAAATCGAAATCCATAAAGCTCTACTCCCCAGCCCAGGCTCGCAACAGACTGTCCGTTATCGGTAGCAGCGCCAGCCATTCCCGCTACTCGGATTCCGTGGTTGAGCCTGTAACAGTTTCCGTCAACATCACAGTGTATATAGCTCGCACAGTCCGCGTATACGAGCTTACCAACTAAATCAGGGTGAAGGTTGGGGCCTGTAAATGCGCAGTCGAATTGGTCCGGGATCGCAATTCCGACAGGCCCTCCCGGGCCGATCCCATGCGTGAGGTCCCACGCGCGTGGCGCGTCAATAATCGGTAGGCTCCACTGATAGCCATTGACGTACTCTGTATCGTCCGGCTCCCCACCAGAACTCGGCGGGCTATCGACGAGGATGTAGACTTGAGGTTCTTCCGCATAGGCCACCTCCTGAAGTGCCTCGAAATCCGCTACCACCTCAGCGAGCGAGACGGGCGCAGCAAACCAGACCTCAACGATCTGCGAGTAGTCGGAGATGGTGACCGTTGCCCCGGTGCGCTTGTTCACGCGGAGTGTATCGCCCCACACCGCGTTCGGAATCTGCTTCTCCAGCGTGAATGAACCGTAGTCCGTCTCCAGTTGACCGAAGAAGGTCGTGACGGCTGCATACCCCGACCTCACGTTTGCCAGACTGACGGTCTTCTGTCCCTTCGACATGTCGAAGACGTGCTCGCCGAACTTGACCACGACGAGCGTCGAGTATAGATCGCCCTGCGCGTCCTCGAACATGGGAGCCTCCGCCACAGCGTCCTCAGGCAGGTCGAGGGGCGTGAGCGTCTGTCCCGTGGCAGTGCTCGGAAGCAAACCGAACAGCGCGAGCGCTACGGCCCCGAGCAGAGCGCGGACAGGGAGGGTATGCCCCCCCCCCCGTTATTTTTGTGGTGGTGCTTGGCGACGTAGTGCGTGTACATGGTAATCCCCCGGTTTGTGGTGAGTGACACATGGGTAGGATAAGGTCTCCTCCCCGCGCTGTCAAGGAAAAAAGAACTTTCTTGGTCAGGCTCCCGAAGAGGAACCCTATCGTGACAGCCTGACGGGGCACTGAACCTGAGCCACAAGACAGGGCCAGCGCCCGGCACAGCGGGCCGGCGTAGCTTCGCCTCTCCCCCACCCGCCACCCGATGGACCCTACCGCCGCCCTCGTCACCGAGCCGACCCACGTCGCCGCGCTGCTCGCCGCCGTGCTCGCGGGCGTCTTCGCGCTCTCGCGCCTCGGAGCGCTGGCGAAGCTCTTCGAGGTCGTGCCGCCGGTCATCTGGGCCTACTTCGTCCCGATGCTCCTCACCACCGCCGACGTTACCCCGGCGCAGAACCCGGCCTACGACTGGTTCGGCTACGTGCTTCTGCCGTTCGCGCTCTTCCTGCTCATGATCACGATCGACCTGCCGGCGATCCTGAGCCTCGGGCGGATGGCGCTCCTGATGATGCTCGTCGGGACGCTCGGGATCGTGCTCGGCGGGCCGATTGCCTACCTCGCCGTCGGGCAGTTCATCGGCGGTGCCGAGACGTGGCAGGGCATGGCGGCGCTCGCCGGGAGCTGGATCGGCGGGACGGCCAACATGCTCGCGCTCCAGGAGAGCGTCGG